>JANQHT010000158.1 GCA_028282545.1 Spirochaetales bacterium | reverse complement strand
GATCGACTCGTCTGGCGGAACGACGATCAGCGACGCCGGGGACATCACGACGACGGGAGCCGGTGGAACGGTTACCATTGGCGGCGCGCTGGCGGGGGCCATTTCGACGGCCGGAGAGGTGACCACGGCGGATCAGAACGTCGCCTTCGACGACGCCGTCACGCTCACTGGCGCCGTAACGATAGACACCGGCGCCGGGATCGGGACGATCACCTTTGGCTCCACCGTGGACGGAACGTTTGTCCTCGAGCTTGACGCTGGAACGGGGGACCTCGTTTTTGAGGACGTCGTCGGTGGTGGCACACCACTCGATCACGTGCGTCTCTTCGGCGCCGCGAACGTAACGAAAACCGCCGGAACCGTGGACCTCCGTTACCAGGACGTCTACGTGGACGCGCCGGGACTCACGATCACCCTGGTTCGCGACGTCAACGTGCGCCGCCTCATATTTTACCGGGGAACGATCAACCTGAACGGGCAAACGCTGCAGTCGTTCGATGACACAGTAGTCTTTGGCGCCGCCTACGACCCCGACGACGCCGACCGGGCAACGACCGACGGCGCCGACAACGCGCTCCACCAGTATCCCCAAGCGGCGGGCCTGGCGTATTACCCGGCCGGCGGTACCTACGATACGCCCACGGCAGGCGATTTCAGCACCGCCACGACGGCCGCATTTGCCGATCTCGTCGGGAGCACGTTGATCGTCGGTGACAGCGGCGTCGGTGACTTCTACATAAACGGCGCGGACCTGCCCGCCACCGCCGCGTGGACGCTATCGGTTCAGGACACAACAGCCGCAGACCCGATCGCGAACGCGCCCTTCGGTGATCCCTACGCCGTCTTCTTTAACGGCGACGTTCAAAACTCGACGGTCACGACGGGGCGCATCTCCGCTGCGTCCCCGGTTGGAACGCAGCAACACAACAACGCCACCGCCGACGGAGCCGCCGTCGTGCCGACCGCTCCCGGCGCCTTCTCACTTCCCTGGACGGAACCGGCGATTCCGGCCACTACCAACACCGACTTCGCCCTCGATAGCGCGACTGCGGGGTGGGACTTTGTCGCGCCGTACCTCGTCTACGCCCAAACGGTCAAGGATAACGTTATCAGGCTCGTCTTTTCGGAGGCGATCGAAAACAGCAACAACGAGATCAGCGCGCGCGTCGCGTCTGTCTTGACGGACGGAGACACGGAAGTGTTTGCCGACGCACTCGTCGACACCTCCGACGGTTCTGACGACGCCTTACCGTTCACCTTCACCTCGACCGACGGGGAGGGTGATCTATCGGTCTTCTATGTTCGCTTACCCGACACCGGTGTTCCCGGTACGCGCGTCGCGTGGAACACGGACGCGAATGGCGGCGACGCGAGAGACCTTACGCCGAGTACCGACCGCTACGGTACCATCCAGGCGAACGTGCCCGACCTCACGTGGACGAAGGGGGTATTCTACGACGCCGCAACCAATACGCCCGTCTACAACTACGGCCGGAACGGCGAAACGGTATTTGGCGCCACCACCGACGAAGCCGGCCCCGCCCTCTACCGGATCGAATACGGGCGCGCCGCGCACAATCAACCCGTCACCACCGCATACGACGGGCACAACTACTTCCACCTCTTTTACTCCGAGCCGGTCGACATCGGAACCGACCCGGAGATGTCCGCGGCGACGCCCACAGCGGAGAACTTCCGCTCCGAACTCGTCCTGGGCGAAACGGATAGCCGCGGGGGTGACATCGAAACGAGCGGGGGCAACGTCCTCGTTGAAGGGTTCTTCACCTACGATGATCCGGCCGGGACAGGTCCTATCGAGCGCGGGTGGCGAACCGGCACAACGCCGGCGAACGCCCTCTACCGTGCGGATACGTCCGCCGACGGCGTTCCCACGCCCTTTACCACCAGTTCCCAGGAAGTGCGGATATACCTCTCCGGGTACAATGAGGAAGACCCCTGGGTGAGCGCCGAGCTCTTCCCCGGCTGGCACACGGCGGTCCCCGACCCCGCGGCCGCAACAACGGTGAGCGTCGTTGACAACGGGGCCATCCTGGATGTGCTCGGAAACCGGGTCGACTACGAGATCGCGCCGTCCGGCAACCTCACCGCTGATCCGGGCGGGTCCGCTCCCGCCTACGACAACAGCGATCCCTGGCTCAACGCCTGGGACGTGGAAAGCCCCTTCTACTCGAGCTACACCGTCGACTTCGACATGAATCCGAACGAGTCAACTGCACACGAAATCGTCACGCGGGCAAATCCGACGACCAACTTGATCGAACGGCTGGAGTTCCACATCCTGGACAACAGCGCGGCCCTGGACTACGCAAACGCCGTTGATCCAGGCGAGACGCCGAAGAGCGACGGTGTGTGGGACCCGCAAGAGGTCGAAACCACCTTCGGCGGTGGACCGGGGGACCCCGCCTACGACGCGCTCACGCACTCGAACGACCGCCGCAATGAGGGTATTCGCGACACCACGCTTGCGTACCCCAGTGACGGCCTTACTGAGTACGAAGCGTTCCTGATCGAAGCGGTGGACGTGGAGCCCCGGATCAATACGTTTAACATCGCCCTCGATACCGAGGTAGACAACACCCTATTCGGTCTCGTGAACGTCGCCAACGACTCCTACCTGACGCTGCAGATTCAATCGACCGGCCACCCCTGGGGCCTCTTGACGGACATGTACGTGGAGTATGACGAGGCGAGGGCGCGCATCACCGACCTCGCGGGGAACCTACTCCCCAGCACGACGATCCCGATCCGCGCGATCGAGCGAACGCCCCCGAGAATAGAACTCGCACTCGGCGCGGTGGGCAGCCGCCGGCTCTATTTGAAGTTCAGCGAGCCCGTCTTCGGCAACGTTCAACGTACCGAACAGATCGATGTTGCCGATTTCGACATACCCGGCAACCAACCCACGTCGCTCGAGGTGGTGTCCGCAGTCACCGAAGGGGTCGCAACCGGCGGTGTCGAGGAGGTCTTCCTCACCCTGACCGATCGTATCGAGGCTGACGACGTCTTCGAAGGGCGAATCCGGCCCGCCGCCGGCGACTTGATATTCGACAAGGCCGAGAACACCATGCCTGCAAACGATGAGCGACGGCTCACCGACGTAGCCCTGGGCGTGATAGAACCACTCTGGGCCACCGACTCATTCGGCACAAACGACGCCGGTGAAGGGTCGTTCCGGACGATCCGTACCTTCGACGGCAGCGAGGGCCTATCAGGCACCGATATTACGCTGCAGGCGCGGCTCCTCACCGATACGTTCGTCGGTCTCCCGACCTCACTGCTTTACGATGTGGACGTTGCGGATGATGAGAAGGTGGGCTCCTACTGGTCCGGTTCGATTATTCCGGGCCTCATCGATACGGAAACCGTCGTCGATGCTCGGAGTGTTACGCCCTTCGAAAGCGACGGCGCCCTGCGAACCTTCCTGATCCCCGGGAGCGACTCGGAGATTCGCAACGGTAACTCTTTGGAGTTCCAGTTCCGGACGGGACCTCTCAACGCCGCCACCTTCTCCGACGGGGACGATCCGCGCACCCTAACGCCCTGGAGCATCGATATCGCGACGGGTTTCATCGCCCAGCGCGCCAACGTCACCATCCTCAACAACGTGATCAACCCGGAGAACGGCGAGAACACGATTCTGACGTACGAACTCTCGGACCCGGGCATGGTGTCGGTAATCGTCTTTGGGCTGGATGGGAGCATTATCCGGACCCTCCACCGCGGCCGGCAGGGCTCGGGATCGTACCGCTTTGCCTGGGACGGCCGGAACAACAGCGGCAGCATCGTTGCCCGGGGAATCTACTTTGTACGGCTCGTTGCGCCGGGAGTGGACGAGTACCGGAAAGTGATCGTCACCAAGGAGTAATGCGCGGCAGGTTAGTTGGGGCTCCACTCCAGCCGCGGTCCGCCGACCAGAATGGACCCCGCGTCCGCGTACTCGCTACCCCCGGCGAAGCGCCCCACCTCGAGAACAACGTCAAAGAGAACGTCATTGTCACCGGTGGCGGCGGTAACATTCACGGTACTGCCGTCAACGGCGAACGAAAGCTGCCTCCAATCCGTCAGCGCTTCGAGATTCTCCGGTCCCGCCGTGAACACGGTCACGCTCTTGCCGGGGGTGATCGCGTTTTTGGCAACGCTCGTGTCCAGGCCGGCGGAGAAGAGGCGCGCCGGGAAGCGATTATTCGTCCCGGCGGTAGGGTCCGGCTTCACCCACACGGATATCGTATAGGTGCCCCCGGAGATGAGGGGCGGCCGCGCCGCGTCCAGGGAGTCCCGGTAGGGTACCGGTAGGCGGACGTAGTGCCCCTGGTCCGCCCGCACGATGCGGATATTGTCGAAGAGCCCTTCGATGCGTACCTGGGCGCGTTTGTTCATGCCACCAAACGACCATAGCCTCCAGGATGTGTCGCTCCCGAGCCCGAACTTGTTGGTTTCCGAAAACATCGCCGGACTCGTCAGGCCCGCACCGGGGTATTGGTAGACCACCATCTCGCTCTGACCCTCGCCGCGGGTAATCTGCCACTGCGACTGGACGTCCCCGTCCGTCCCGTTGTTGATCTCGATCCCTATCGTGTTGACCGGCATCTTGAAGTCGAGGTGATAGGCGTAGGCCACGTTCGGAGCGAAACCGCCTACGAGGGCTGACGATAGATCGATGTAGTATCGATCTTCAATGCCACCGAAGTCGATCGACAGTGAAGCCGTACCCGCCAGGGCGCCGGAGGTCGTTCGCGTCGCGGTTGGGGATACTGAGCCGCCGGCGTCGTACAGCGTCCACGCCGAAAGGTCCGTGTCCTCAAAATCCCCGTTGGGGAGCAGATTGTTCACTTCCAGGCGGTAGACCGCGCCGGTTACGCCGAATGGAAGCGAACCGTACACGTCGGCCCCGACCACTCCCCACGTGACGAAGTCGGCAGCGCCCTCCGTAGCGATGGTGAGCCCTTCCGCAAAGTACCAGAGCGCGTTGCCGTCACTGTCCACTGCGTCAAAATCGCGCGCGGCGATGAGGTTAACATCGGTGTAATCGCTCCAGTCGACCGGATCGGGGCAGCCGACAAGCGCGATACCGACAAAGGCTGTCACGACCGTTCCCGCCAGGCCGGCACCAAACCGGCGCAGTGGTTGTCTCATGGGTCAAGTATACCAGCGACGGCGCGCGTTTTCAGCGTTCCAGCGCGACCTGCCCGGCACCGGCCGTCCGGGCGCGGGGACGCTAGGCGCCTCCCAGCGCTGTGAGCACCTCTTCCGCGTGGATGGCGCTCTTGGGTCGTTTGAACACACGGGTTACCACACCGTCGGAGTCTATAAGGAACGTGGTGCGGAGAATTCCTTCGAACTTCTTGCCGTACATGTTCTTTTCGCCGTAGGCGCCGTACGCCTTGATGACCTCCATCTCGGGATCGCTCAAGAGCGGAAAGGGGAGGGAGAACTTGCCCGCGAACGCGGCGTGGGACTCGACGGAATCGGCAGAGATGCCCACAACGCTGATGCCCGCGTCTACCAGGGCCTGCCAATTGTCTCGAAAGCTGCACGCCTCCTTTGTACACCCGGGGGTGTCGTCCTTCGGGTAAAAATAGACCACCAGGGGGCCGCCGGAAAACTGGTCCAGGGTGTGAACCGTTCCTGCCTGATCGGGAAGCGAGAATGTCGGTGCCTTTTGTCCAGGTTCGATCATGATCGCTATAATATACGTATACCTATGCACGTTCTGATAGTTGAAGACGACGCAAAGATCGCGGCATTTCTCGAACGCGGCCTAAGAGAGGCCTCCTTCACCGTCTCTGCAGTGGCCACCGCCGAGGACGCCTTGGGCGCGGTCATGTATCGGGACGTGGCCGCGGTCGTGCTCGACATGAATCTCCCCGGTCACGACGGAATGTGGCTGATCGAACGCGTTCGTGAACGGGGGTCTTCGGTTCCGATCCTGGTGCTTTCCGCGCGGAGTGAAGTGGACGATCGCGTTGGTGCAATTCGCGCCGGCGCCGATGATTATATGACCAAGCCCTTCTCCTTTGCCGAGCTCGCGGCGCGCCTGGACGCGCTCCTCCGGCGGTCACAGCCGGCCGCGATCGGTACAACGCGCCTCGCCGCCGGCGACATCGTTGTTGACCTCCTCAGCAGAGGGGTGACGCGGGCCGGTCGCGCGATTGACCTGCAACCGCGCGAGTTCGCACTCCTGGAATACTTCCTGCGCAACCGGAACCAGGTGCTCACCAAGACGATGATCCTCGAGCGTATCTGGAACTACGATTTCGACCCGCAGACCAACGTAGTGGACGTGCTCGTATCGCGGCTGCGCGCCAAAATCGACCGCGACTTTGGGCGGAAGGTGATTCACACAATTCGCGGCGTGGGCTATTCGCTCCGGCCCGAGGGTGGGGGTGCATAGCGTTTTGTTGCCCTTCCGCGTTCGCCTGGCCGTGCTCGTCGCCGCTCTCTCGGTCGTTTCGATCACGGTGCTCTTTGCCCTGACGTTTTTTTCCCTCTATCGCACGCTGCGGAGCGAGGATCTGGAGGCGATGCGGAGCCGGCTCCTTGGTTATTGGGCGATAGAACAGACCGGCGGACTCGACCTGCTGCGGAGCGAGATCGAACTGGATTCACTGGTTGCAGGTTCCCGCCCGTTTGTCGCCCGCATCGCCACGAGCCGGAATGAAACGGTGGCACTGGCGTATCCGGAGGCGTGGACGAGCTTTAACTTCGACCGGCTGGAACTCTTCGACCTAAAACCGGATCGGATTCTCGTCCTGGGGAGTCCTGAGCACCTCTTCAACATCGAAATCGGCGGGATCGCGCTCTCGGAAGGGTACCTGCTCCAGATCGGATTTTCCGACGCCAACCGATCGCGGTTTCTTTCTCTTTTCAGGCGAACCTTCACGGTGATCGCCGTTGCGGTTGTCGCCGTCGGCCTGGGGCTCGGACTCATTGCGGCACGACGCGCCCTCGCCCCCGTGGCTGCCATCGAACGAGCGGCGCGAGAGATCATCGATACCGGCAATCTCGAGGCGCGTATCCCCGAGCCGGGCGGCGGTGGGGAGCTCCGGGATCTTTCGTTCCTCTTGAATACGATGATCTCCCGTATCGAACGCCTGGTTGATTCGCTGCGCACTGCCGTCGATACCGTTGCCCACGATCTGCGGACCCCGGTGGCGCGCCTCACGTCAACGGTGGAACTGGCACTCCAGGTCAACGCCGACACGACGGACGACAAGCGCCTCCGCGTGCAACAAGAAGCACTCGAAGAAGCGCAGATCCAGAGTCAACATATCCTGACCTTGGTGAACACGTTGCTGGAGATCACCCGCGCCGAGAGCGGTGTGCTCACGCTCGAGTCGGTGCCTGTCGACGTGGTTTCAGCCGCGAATGAAGTTCGTGACGTCTACGAACTCGTTGCCGAGGACAAGGGTGTCGCTCTCGCAGTCCGCGCAGACGCTCCCGTGGTCGTGGAGGGCGATGCGGTACGGCTCAAACAAGTCATCGCCAATCTGGTCGACAACGCGATCAAATACAACCGCACCGGTGGAACGGTCGGTATCGTGGTCAGGGAGCGGGGCGACGAAGGGATCATAGAGGTCGTCGATACCGGCGTGGGTCTCACCGAGGAGGAGCGTCGTCGCGTCTGGGAACGTATGTACCGGGCACCGGGGCAGCCGAGTGAATCGGGACTCGGCCTGGGACTGTCGATCGTGAAAGCGCTCGTGGAGGCGCAGGGGGGGCGTGTCGAGGTGGAGAGTGCACCCGAAAAGGGATCCACCTTCCGGGTCGCTATGAAAGCTTCCCGGCGGTGACGGCGCGGTAGGCGCTGAGGCCCGCCCGGGCGCCTTCGCCCAGGGCAATCAGGATCTGCTCGATACCCACGGTGGTCACGTCACCGGCCGCGAAGATCAACGGGTGGCTCGTGCTGTTTTTCTCGTCGATCTTGATGTAACCGCGATCATCGCATTCGACAAGGTGCCGGACGAGTGCGCTGTTGGGTTCCGGTTCTCGCTCGAGAAAGAAGGCATCCGCCTGGATCGTTCGCGGTTCAGCGGCCCCGCGTTGGATCTCGACCTCGCGGGCGAACTCCTCGCCGGCGAAACCGCGCACGTGGTAGCCGTTGTACACGGTGATTGACTCAAGGCGATCCGCCAGTTCCAGGTAGTGGTGTGTGTAGTCGGCGTGCGGTTCGATCACGAGGTGTACGGTCCGGGCGTGCTGCGCCGCTTCGATCGCCGCCTCGATGACGCGATCCGAGTTTCCCACCATAAACACATCGCGGTCGGGGAGGGCGTGCGTGTAGCTGATTGCACTGGTGCCGACACCAAGGCCGGCGAACTTGCGCTCACCGGGAACGTTTATGTACTCTCCCCGCGCCCCGGTGGCAACGATGAGCGTTTCCGCCTGGATCGAGTCGTAGGCATCGCCCTTGTGTTGATGCAGCCTGATGAGGAAGTGGTCCCGCTGGTCCACGATCTCCGTCACGTGGGCGAGGCGATACGTGTGGTCCAGGTATTCGATGCGCCCGCGGAAGACGTGGACCTGTTCGCGCGCCTTGATGACGTGGTACTCGGTCATGTCCGGGAAGTTGACCGTTGCCGTCGTCTTTCCGCCCAGCGTGGGCGCCACGAGCTGAAGGTCTACCCCCTTGCGGATGCAGTACATGGCCGCGGCGAGGCCTGCCGGGCCCGCCCCGACGATAGCGACTTCGTACATCACTCCTCCTCCGGCGGTGGCGGAATGATCCCGGAATCCATCATCATGGCGGTGATCTTCCTGCTTCGATCTATCCGTTCGTACGCCGCCGCATAGATTTCGTCTCCCGGGAGTACCCGTGCCGCCAGCCCCTCTTCCTGCGCTCGCAGGCCCACCGCCCGGGCCACGTCACAGAAGACGGTCCACTCCTCCATGGTGGGTACGATCCGACCGGGGTCAATCGAACCCGCCGATGCACCGGGCGCCCGTGCCGCCAGGGCGTCCGCCGCGGCAAAGCACATGCCGTCGCTTATGGTGCGTGCCCGCACATCCAGGGCTCCCCGGAACAGGCCGGGGAAGATAAGGCTATTGTTCACCTGGTTGGGCAGGTCACTCCTGCCGGTGGCCACCACCGCGGCGCCGGCGCGCAGCGCCTCCTCCGGCCAGATCTCCGGAACGGGGTTCGCGGCGGCGAATACGATGGGTTCCTTCCCCATTGAAGAGACCCACTCGGGCAGAATCGTGTTGGGTCCCGGCGTCGCCAGAGAGATCACAACGTCGGCACCGGCCATCGCCTCCGGGATACCGCCGCTCCGCTGTTCCGGGTTGGTCATCTCTGATAGCCGCCACTTCTCGGGGAAGGTGTTGCGCTTTTCGCGCAGGTCGTACCGGTGCGTTCCCAGGATGCCGCGACTGTCTACCATGAAGCATCGGGACGGGTCTGCGCCCCGTCCGAATATAAGCCTCGCGCAGGCGACGTTGGCCGCGCCCGTACCGATAAAGGCGATCGCAACATCTTCTATCCGTTTGCCCACGACTTTGAGCGCGTTGAGGAGTCCCGCCAGCGTCACCGTTGCCGTACCTTGCTGGTCGTCGTGCCATACCGGAATCTCCGCCTCTCTCCGGAGCGTGTCGAGGATGCGGAAACATTTGGGCTGGGCAATATCCTCGAGATTGATACCGCCGAAACTCGGCTGCAGGGTGAGGACCGTTCGAATGATCTCGTCCGGGTCCCCCGTGTCCAACACAATGGGAATGCTGTCGACGCCACCCAGGTACTTGTAGAGCAGCGCTTTGCCCTCCATCACCGGGTAACTCGCCTTGGCGCCGATATCTCCCAGGCCCAGGACGCGGCTTCCGTCGCTCACGACCGCCACGAGATTCCACCGGTTGGTGAGTTCGTCCAACAGCGCCGGCTCTTTCTCTATGGCGAGACACGATTCCGCGACTCCCGGCGAATACCAGACGGAGAAGTCGTCCATACCGCGCACGACGCAGCGCGGAACCGTCTCCATTTTGCCGCCATAGTGGCGGTGCCAGGGAATCGAGATGGAGCTCCAATGGTCCCTATTCATAGATGCAACCCTGGTCGGTCCAGATTTCCGCCCTGTCGTGCTGCAGCATCAGCCGCCCCGAGGGATACTCCTCGGGATGCCGGGCGATCCGGTAGAGGATGTCCCGCTTCCCCTCGCCGGTGGCAAAAAACAACAATCGTTGGAAACCGAGTATAAACTCAGGCGTGGCGGAGACGCGGTCAAACCCTCCGGTGCCGGGGACCGCCAGGGCGAATCGGTGCGGTGCTTCACGCTCCCCTGTGTCCGTCGGCAGCGGTACCGCTGCGCTGGTGAAGAGGCTCGCCGTGTGACCGTCGCCTCCGATTCCGAGGATTGCCAGTGCAAAGGTGGCGTCCCGTTCGTGGAGCCGCGCTAGGGCGTCGTCGTACCCTTCCGCCGATTGCGCCAGCGGTTGGTCCGTGTGGACATGGGTAACACGGTCATCGGGAATCCCTACGCTCTTTGCCATTGCACGGATGTGCCGGTAGTTGGAATCTGCCGAGTCCGGCGGGACGTGACGGTCGTCGCTGAGGACCAGGTGAGCAGCCGGGTCAACGCGGAGCGTCGGGGTGTTCCGGAGACGCCCGTAGACGCGCAGGGGCGTGGAACCGCCCGGCAGCATGATCACGTAGGGACCCGATCCGTTGTGCCCACCGTTGGGTGCCTGCGTCAGGTGGCGCTCGAGCTCGCTGAACAGCGCGTTCTCGGCACGGTCGGGGCTGGCAAATCTTCGAAACTCGACGCTCATCGTTTGGGCCCCGTGCTGCCGTAGGCGTACTGTTTGGGTCGTACCATTTTCTCTTCCACCAGCTTCAAGAAGGGGGTCACGATCTGCCAGGCGGCGGATAGTTCCCGGCGCTGGATGAAGAGTGACCGGTCACCGCGCAGCACGTCGAGCAGCAGCCGCTCGTACGCTTCCGGTACTTTGGCGTCGAACTCTTCGTGATAGAGCATGTTGAGGGGTACTGAAGAGGACTGAAACTGGACACCGGGTACCTTGTTGTTCACCCTGAGTTCGATGGACTCGTTGGGCTGGACACGGATGACCATGGTGTTTTCCGCGATGTCCCCGAAGATCGAAAAGGGTACGGGCCGGAAGCGGAGGATGATCTCCGTTTTCTGGGTATCCAGCGCCTTTCCGGCACTGAGGTAGAAGGGGACCCCGTGCCAACGGGCGTTGTTCACGCACAGGTTTGTGCATACAAACGTCTCGGTCACCGAGTTGTCCGGGACGTCCGGATCCGCTAGGTACCCCTCGTACTGGCCGGTCACCGTTGATACCGGATCCATCGGGCACGTTGCGCGGAGGAGTTTCGTTTTTTCCTCGGCGATCTCCGCGGCATCCATGCGAATGGGCTGTTCCATCGCAACCAGGGCCATCGCCTGGAGGAGGTGGTTCTGTACAACGTCGCGGATGATCCCGAACTGGTCAAAATAGCCGGCACGCCCCTCGACGCCGATCTTCTCGGAAAAGGTGATTGTCACCGATTCGATGTGATTTCGGTTCCAGATCGGTTCGAATATCTGGTTGCCGAAACGGAGCAGCAGAAGGTTCTGGATGACCTCCTTGCCCAGGTAGTGGTCGATTCGATAGGTCTGCGCCTCGGAGAAGAGCTTCCCCATGGCGTTGGTCAGCTCCAGGGAGCTCTCCGTGTCGCGCCCGAAGGGTTTTTCGACGACTACCCGTGACCAGGCGGCGCCGCTCTCTTCCACGAGGCCGGCACCCCGCAGGGAGTTCGCAGTCTTGAGGAAGATGCTCGGCGGGATCGCCAGGAAAACCAGCAGGTTCGATCGCGGAGCGACGTCGTCCAGGCGTTTTCGAAGCTTCCGGAAGTCGTCGGTACTGTCGTACTGACCGGAGTGGTAGTAGCAGCGCTGGAGAAACTCACTGATCCGGATGTCGCACACCGATGGATCGGGCTGGTGGCGAGTGGTGATTGTCTCTCCCACCATGGTTCGAAATTCGCGGTCGCTCTTCCGGGAGCGGGCGAACCCGAAGAGGTGGAACTCCCTGGGGAGCAACCCGTCGCAATAGAGGGAGAAGAGGGCCGGAACGAGCTTCTTTCGGGTCAAGTCTCCGGATGCACCAAGGATGACGATGTTCGTCGGGCTGTCGAGGTATTGCACGTTCGGCTACTATATCATGAGTGTTCTACGAGGATGCAACGCGGTACGATGCCGTATACGGATCGTTTTCCGAGGACATTCCCTTCTACGTGGAAACCGCGCTTGAAGCGGACGGACCCGTGTGTGAACTCGCCTGCGGTACCGGTCGTGTAGGGATACCGCTCCTAAGAGAAGGCATCGACTACGTGGGGATCGATATCTCGCCGGTGATGATCGATGCGGCCCGGAGCAAGGCGCAGAGGCGTCTCGGCGCCGCCGCGGTCGATCGCTTTTTTGTCGCGGACATGACGCGCTTTGTCCGGCCCGGTGCCTTTGCCGCGATCTTCATTCCTCTCCACACTCTTTCCCATATCACGGGGTCGGGCTTGATCGCTTCCACCCTTGAGAACGTACGATGCTCGCTACGTCCAAAGGGTGTGCTCGCGTTCTCAATTCACAATCCAACGCCGGACTGGACGGATCGCGACCCGGAAGCGCTCTACCCCGTGACGGGTTCGGCGGGATGGAACCCACCGGCCGGCACCGCAGAACGCGTCCGCTACGACCGGACGACGCGCATGGCGGAGGTGACGTGGTTCTTTGACGACGGCTCGACCGCGGAGTTCGTAATGAGGCTTTTTCGTCCGCGGGAGATTGACGAAATCGTGACGGCCGCGGGTTTCCAGGTACTGGGCCACTGGGGGTGGTACGACCGGTCGCCGTTCCGGAGCGACTCGGGGACGCAGGTTATCGTCTGTTTTCGCTGACGGCGTACCCGGCGCGCTGTGACACTAGGGCATCGCGGCTTGGATCGCTTCGCGGTGTTCCCGGGCGTGCTGAACGTACCGCTCTGCGTGCGGCGCCAAGTTTTCGATCTCCGATTCCTTGAGATCGCGGAGAATTTTGGCCGGTACGCCGGCGACAAGGACGCCCGAAGGGACCTCCATCCGGGGCGGAACAAGGGCTCCGGCGGCGACGATCGAGTGGGAACGGATGATCGCCCCGTCCAGGATCGTGGAGCCGATGCCCACCAGCACCTCATCTTCGACGAGGCACGCGTGTACGCACGCTCCGTGTCCGACCGTTACGCGCGCTCCGATCCGCAGGGAGAAGTCGGGGCCCGTCGCCGTGTGGAGAACCGTTCCATCCTGAATGTTCGATTGCTCGCCGACTTCGATCGTGTTGATGTCTCCGCGAAGGACGCAGTTGTACCAGATGCCTACGTGGGCGTGGAGGATCACATCGCCCATGACCTGGGCGCCGGGCGCGATAAAGGCAGTTTCGTGGACCTGAGGGCTCGTTCCTTGGAACGGAAAGAGCGAGTAGCTCCCTAGGCTTGGTAGATGGCGTTGCATAGGCGTCTCCTTCGGTTGAAATGCTCGAGTAGCTTCCACCGTACGATCGGAATATCAGCGAGTTCGGCCACCGGAATGGCGTATACGCGGGTCGTACGGGTTGCCCGGAACGTATGGTTACACTGGTCCAGATTGAGGACGCACTCTTCCCCGATCACGTCGAAGGGCCCCGCCTCTTCGATCTCTTTCTCGCCGCACACCACCGAGACCGCACCGTCCACGACAAAGAGGAGCTGGTTGGTCACCTTGAGTCGTTCGCCCCTCTTGATCGTCCTTTCCGTTACAGTTTGGACGATATTGGTGAGCTTGTCACCGGCGATCCGATCGCCCAGCAGTTCCGTACCTTCGAGGAAGTGTTTTGCTTCGAGGAACCGTCCCATCAAGTCCCCCATACCGTTGCGTTCGATGAACTCCAGGAACATCCCGGCCGGGATTTCAAGCACGTTGACAAAACTCGCCGCGCGGTACGTTCGCGGTGACTCTTGTGCGAGAAGCCCGCTCATCTCTCCCAGAAACGCGCCGGCGGTCATCGTGTTGTTTACGCCCCGTTCTGTGTCGATTACGTCGGCCAGGCCGTTCAGGAGGAGGAGCACGGACCGGTTCACCTCGCCCTTTTTGACGAGGATCGTACCGACGCTGTGCGTTCGCGCCGGGCAGTTGGACAGCATCAGCAGTTCGTGATCCGGCACCATCGGAAAGTGCTTTTGCAGGATCTCCAGTCCGGAGAGGGCCACCGCGCCGACACTGGTGGGGATCAGGACGTCGCGCATGCCGAAGGACGAGTTGGCGCCGATCTCCTTCTCAGCGAGCGTGAGCGCCGTGGCCTTGTGACTCAGAACGATTCTTCCCGAGGTGTCATCGCGAAAGTCCTCGGCTCGCCCGTGGATCATCCCGCCGCCGATGTCAAGTTTTTTTACGTCCACCGGCGTCAGGTAGTTGGCGACGATCTCATCCTTGAGTTTTCGCGATACGTCGTTCTTCCCGGTCATCACCGTATCGAGGACCTCGAAGGAGGTGATGTCTGCAAAATGCGCGTACGTTTTATAGTCGTTTTCCCACAGTGCGCGGAAGAACATGATCGTCGTTTCCACCGGGTGGGGTGAGTAGACGGGGCGGACCTCGAGGCCGTCGATCATATTCCACTCGCCTTCCACGAGGTCGTGGGTATCGAAGAACTTCTTGAACTGTTCCTCGGGGAAGGACATCAGGGCTGAGAGCTTCTTCATCACCGAGGCGCGTACCATCGGCGTGGCGTAGTAGGCCAATTTGTGGTCGGCGCGAACGAGCGATGTGAGCCCGGCGAAATGGTCATCGTGGGCGTGGGTGTGAAAGATGCCGGCGATCTCGTTCACGCTGATACCGAGAGCGTTCAACGTGTGGTGTACACTGGGCCCCGCGTCGATCAGGTACACGCGTCCCTGGAAGACTACAATGCTGGCCATGCACGGCCGGTGGATATCCCAGCCGTCGCCCTCTCCGGTGTGGACAATCGAGAAGTACTCCGATTTGATCTTGTTCTGACCGAGCTGATACGGGGGTTCGTACGACGAGTTCCGGTCAATCGTGAGGCTGACTTCGACGTAATCGGTTTGTGTACTGATCCGGTAGGTGTTGATCGCAACGCGTTCGATGTCGACACCGGGGAACACTTCCACCGGCTCGTTCCTAACGATTCGGAAATCGATCAGTTCCTCCGGGTCTCGAATCCGGCCAAAGGCGAAATGCGTTTTGATCCGCATCAGCTCCGCGGCGCGTTTCTTCGGAACGCCCGCTGCCACGAGTTCTTCCGTTGATACGAGACCGTAGTTGCCGCGGTAGATGTAGTCGCGCTGAGCCTGGACCTGGTCTTCCGCCCCGATTATCAGCGGTTTGCGACCGGTGTTGTTTGGATGATTTGGGATGATCAATCCCTGCCGGTAGAGCATCTGGAGTACCGGGAACTCCGCCAGGTTCGAGAATTCGCCGTTCTGAATACTCACGTCGGAGAGCAGGATCGCGTTCGGCCCCGTCTCGAAGACGACACCGTTTTTCTCCGCTCCGGTTATGTATCCGCCGCGCATAAGGTGCTTGACGACGTCGGCGGGTGCGCCGCAGAGCATGCGCAAGTCCGCTTCCGGCTCTTCGATCCAGAAGACCCCGTTGGCTATCCTTGACTTTTTCACTGCACCACTCCCAGTTCATCGTAGTACGTCGCGGCTTCTGGTGCAAAGGGTTGTTGTGTCGCTATACTCCACGCGTGATTGCGGTGCTGCTCATAGGGGACGAGATACTCAACGCCGGCGTACGCGATGAAAACGCCTACGTCATCCTCAGCCGCCTTGGCCGGATCGGCTACCCCGCCGGTGAGGTCCGAATCGTCCGCGACACCGTTGAAGCGATTTCCAAAGCGGTTCGTGAACTGTCTTCGCGGTACGAGTTTGTTATCTGTTCCGGCGGTATCGGCCCCACCCACGACGACATCACCGCCGAGGCTGTGGGGGTTGCCTTTGGCGTAGACTTGGTGGAACAGAGTGAGATGCGAGCGTTCCTGGAGGAACGGTACGAGACGCCCCTGACGCCCATGGTGGCGAAGATGGCGCAGCTTCCACCGGGAACGAACGTCATGGGCTGTCGCAACCGGCGTTGGCCGGTAATCAAGTACCAGAACGTCTACCTGCTCCCGGGACTGCCCCGGGCTCTCCGTGACAAGATCGACCGAATCACGGAGATGCTTCCCGAACGTACACGCCCTGCCAACGGTTCTCTCTACCTCTCCGCCGACGAGGGGGAGTTCGCCGATGCGCTGGACGAACTTCAGGTGGACTACCCCGAGGTGTCCGTTGGGAGCTACCCCGTGATGGGGAGCTACGAGTATCACAGCCGCGTAACCGTGACCGGAAGCGACGAGGCGCGGGTCCAAGATGTCTTTGAACGTCTCGAGGCGTTGTTCACCGATCGCGGCATGCTTCTCCGAACGGAACGCCCCGACCGCGAGCAGCGGCCGGCCGCCAACAAAGGGCGCGAAGGGGAGTAGATGGCGCTTCGGGCCGTTTCCATCGACCTCGGCGCCGATTCTCCCGAGGCGCTGGATGAACGCTACACGGTTGTCCTTCTCCACGGGTTTGGTGCGTCGATGCAGGACCTCGTTCCGTTGGCGGGTGAACTGGGCGTTTTCAGGCGCTGGCTCTTTCCAGGAGCACCGTACCCGATCCGCGTTCACGGCATGACCTACGGATCCGCGTGGTTTCCGCGAAGCGACGATGAACTGGAGCCGGCGCTCTACGGAAGCTACTTTCGCAACCTCCGCACCATGGAACCGGCGGGCCTATCCGAGTCCGCCCGGGAGATCGGTGAACTCCTCGATGCACAAGGCCTCGATCCCGGATCCGTGATCCTCGGGGGGTTCAGCCAGGGATCGATGGTGGCCGTCGAGTTTGTGCGTCAACGCATCGTTGCCGGGCGAGCGCTCCCGGCGGCGCTGCTGCTCTTCTCCGGGGCGCTCATCGCCGAGGCGTGGTGGCGCGAGGTTTTTGCCGAACGCTTAGTCCCCGCCGGAAATGGGGGCGCAGGTGCCGGCGGTGCCGTCCTCGGCGCCGCCCGGCTGCCACAGGTCGTTCAGAGCCACGGAACATCGGATACGGTTTTACCCTTTGCGGAGGGTGGAGCGCTCCGGGACACCCTGAAACGGGCCGGTTTTCCCGTTACGTTTGTCTCCTTTCGTGGCGGGCACGAGATACCGCGCCCGGCTCTGGAAGCGGCTTCGGACCTGTTACACACCGTCGCCGGGTGATGTCCGGGATCGGTCTCCCGGTGGCGCCTCGCGGCGGGGCGTGCGTTTTCCAAGGAGAAGGGCCGCCGCCGCGCCAACTGCAACGGCAAGAACATCGAACGCCGCGGAACGTACCGACGCTACGCCGGGCCAGACGCCGGCCACCGACCCGACCACCAGTCCCAGGATGATCCAGTAGGTAATCGTCCGTGCCCGCCTGAGGAGCATATCCATGAGCCGCGCCACGAGGATGATTCCGATCGCCGCGCCCACCGCCAGGACAAGCAGCATGGGCACGTTTCGAGTGGTGACGGCCTGGAGAACCGTCGTGTACATCCCGCTCAGGACAAGCACAAAACCGCCGCTTACGCCCGGGACGACCATCGTCGCGGCGGCGATTACGCCCGCCATGAGGAGCGGCGCCACGGTCGCTCCCGAAACGGCGCCGATAGGCTCGCGAAACCCCGGTTCGCCCATTAGCGCCTGTGCCACCAGCAGCGCCGACGCAGCCAGGGCAGCCACAATATGTACCGGTCGCGCCCGTTCGCCCCGCACCTGAGCGGAGACGACGGGGACGCTGCCCAGGATAAGCCCGATGAAAAGAAACGCCGTCTGTTCCGGATAGCGTTCCAAACCGAATTCAATGAACCCCGCGAAGAGCACGGCCCCGACGACGATCCCCGCTAGGACCGGAAGCAGGAACGATAGGTGGCGTCGCCATTCGCGGCTGAACAAGCGCCCCACCGCGGCGATGAGGTCGTCGTAGATCCCGGTGATGACGGCGATCGTTCCACCGCTCACGCCCGGAACGGTGTTGGCGGCCCCGATCGCCGCGCCTTTGGCGCCGTTGAACAGCGCCCGTATGAGCTGCGTTTTCACGCGGGGAGTATAGCCGTCGCGTTCCGGTGTGTCATCGCAGCAACACCGCGCGGAGAGCCGCGAGCAGCCCTTTGCCGTACGGTGGATACGCGAGGGTCCGCCGCCGGTGCGCCTTCAACGGTTACGAGTGAGAGCTGCACGGGGTGGTTCCAGGGTTCACGCACGATTCGGCTCCGTCCGAGACCCATGAGAAAGGGTGTACCGACGCGACGAGACCGGCTCCAGCGACGCACATCCCGGAGGAGGCTATTGATCTCTCGGAGAACGAAACCGATCTCGCCGGCGATGATCTCCATCTCCGGTTTTCTTTTCGTTGCAAAAAGGAAATACGAGAGATATAATGACGCAACAAATACCCACAGGGCTTTATTCGTGACTCAGAGTGCAACGCAGTGTCGGGTCGTCTCCCAGTCAGGAACCGTCGCGGCGATCCGCGGTAACTACGCGTACATAGATGTGCAACAACAATCGGCGTGCGGCTCCTGCACGTTGCGGGGCGTCTGCGCACCCGGTTCCGGTACTACCCGACGCGTCCGCGCCCGGGTGGATTCGACCGTTGCGACCGGTCAATCGGTTCTCATTGAATTGGACCTCTCCAAGGCACGGTTTGGCGTGTTCCTGGGCTATGTGGCGCCGCTTCTGCTCGTGGTAGCAACGCTTTTTGCCACGCTCCCCTTCGTTGAGCGCGAGGCGTTTGCCGGGCTTGCCGCGTGGGGAGTACTGGCCCCCTACTACGGCACTCTCTACGTGGCTCGCGCGTTTTTTGAGCGAATCATCGAAATGCGGGCAGTTCCAATGCAAAAGGACGGTGCGATGTGACCGCGATTGTGCTCTACTCGATGTTAACCCTCGGCGCAGTGGCCGCTGTTTTCGCTACGATCCTGTACGCAATCGCCCGGCGATTCGCCGTAGAAGAAGATCCGCGGGTCGCGGAAGTTGAAGAGCTGCTTCCCGGCATCAACTGCGGTGCCTGCGGATTTCCCGGCTGCTCCGGCATGGCTGCCGCCCTCGTGGGGGCCGCCGACGAAGGCGACATTTCCACCCTCTTCTGTCCGCCCGGCGGCAACGAAACGATGACCACCGTCGGTTTCTATTTCGGCCTTGAAGTACGCGAGGGCGCCCCGACCACTGCGGTGGTACGGTGCGGCGGTTCCGTCGGGGCCGCGCCTCACAAGGTGCGCTACGACGGACATACCACGTGCGCCGTCGCCCACGCGACCCACGCCGGCGAAAGCGGGTGCCCCTTTGGCTGTTTTGGACTGGGTGATTGCGTCGACGCCTGCGATTTTGACGCCATTCGTATCAACGGCGAAACGGGTCTCCCCGAGGTGGATCCCGAACGGTGTACCAGTTGCGGAGCCTGCGTTACCGCGTGCCCGCGGAACCTGATCGCCGTCGTCCCCCGTGGACGTCGTGATCGGCGGGTGGTCGTGAACTGCCGGAACTGCGAGTCCGGTGCAATCGCAAAGAAGAACTGCTCCGTTGCGTGCATCGCCTGCGGACAATGCAAGCGCGTGTGCGACGACATAGTGCAGGCGATTACGATCGATGCCAACCTGGCCACGATTGACCCCGAGAAGTGTATCAGTTGCGGCCAATGCGTCGGGGTCTGCCCGACCAACGCCATTGTGGCCGGCTTCAAACCACCGCCGCCCAAACCGAGGAAAAAACCCGCCGCGCCGGCAGCACCGGCAGCACCGGCCAAAGGGGGCGCCCAGTGAGTCGCCTGCCGACCTTTGCAATCGGAGGGATACACCCGCCGGAAAACAAGATAACCGCGGAGCGTCCCATCGAAGCGCTTCCGCCGCCTGCGCAGCTCTTTGTTTCGGTTTCGCAGCACATAGGAAAGCCCGCGGAGCCCCTTGTCGAACGGGGTGCCGCGGTCAGGGCGGGGCAACTCATCGCCCGGGCGAGCGGTTTCGTGTCCGCCAACGTTCACGCGCCCATGGCCGGCACGGTCAAAAAGATCGACTCCGTCCCCGACGCTTCCGGGTACCGGCGACCTGCGATCGTTATCGACGTAGCAGGCGATCAGGAGTGGGAGAGCGGCATCGACACCTCGCCGGAGTTGGCGGCCGATATCACCGCAGACGGCCCCGGCATCGTCGAGGCGATCGCTACCGGCGGGATCGTCGGCGCCGGGGGCGCCACATTCCCGACCGCGGTGAAGTTCTCGATCCCCGAGGGGCGCTCCGTGGACACGCTGATCGTGAACGGTGTCGAATGCGAGCCGTACCTCACCGCGGACCATCGCCTCATGCTGGAAGAGGCGCCCCAGCTCATCGTCGGTACGCGCCTCCTTATGCGGGCCCTTGGTGTGAATCGCGCTATCGTCGGCGTTGAGAACAACAAGCCCGATGCAATCGCGCACCTATCAACCACGCTTGAAGAGGCCGGACCGTTTCCGGAGGGCCGAATCGAAGTTGCCGCTCTGAAGGTCAAGTATCCCCAGGGTGGTGAGAAACAGCTCATCCAGGCGCTCACCGGGCGAGAGGTTCCAAGCGGAAAGCTCCCCCTCGACGTGGGATGCGTGGTGAGCAACGTGAGTACCGCGATTGCCGTGTACCACGCCGTCCAAAAGGGACGCCCCTTTGTCGAGCGCATCGTAACCGTCACGGGGAAAGGTCTCCGGGAAGGGCGCAACTTCCGCGTTCCTATCGGAACGTCGGTCCAGGCCCTCATCGACGCGGTAGGCGGCGTTCCCGACGGAACCGCCAAGGTCGTCTTCGGGGGACCGATGACCGGAAAGGCGCTGACCGGGTTTACCGTTCCCATCACGAAGGGATCCGGCGGCGTGATCTTCGTTGACGAGTCGGAAGCGAATCGCGGTCACGTGCGGGGGTGTATCAGGTGTTCCCGGTGCGTTACGGCGTGTCCCATGGGGCTGGAACCGTACCTGCTCGAAAAACTGGTGAACGCCGGTATGTGGGACCAGGTGGAGCGCGAGGGTGTCCTCGACTGCATCGAGTGCGGTGCCTGCAGCTTTTCGTGCCCCTCGAACCGGCCCCTTCTTGACCTGATCCGTCTTGGCAAGGCGGAAACGATGGCGCGCAGGAGGGCCCGGTCATGACACAACCAACGCTCGTTGTATCGCTCCCGCCCCACGAGGCGAGCCGCGTCTCCGTGGCAACGATCATGTGGTCCGTCGTGATCGCGCTGATCCCGGCACTGATCGCCGGATTCCTCACTTTTGGGATACGTTCCCTGGTGGTGACCCTCGTGGCGGTTGCGGCGTGCGTCGTTACCGAGCACTTCGTCGCGCGCGTTCTGTTGCGCGTCGAAACGACGCCCGTTTCGGACGGTTCCGCGGTCGTCACGGGCATGCTGCTCGCCTTTAACGTCCCCGCGGGAATCCCGCTCTGGCAGATCATCGTCGGGTCGGTCGTCGCGATCGGCGTCGCCAAGATGGCCTTCGGCGGAATAGGGAACAATCCCTTCAACCCCGCCCTCATCGGCCGCGCCTTTATGCTCGCAAGCTTTCCCGTGGATATGACCACGTGGCCGACTCCCGGTGCCGCGCGTCTCTTTTCCTGGTCTGTTGACGCTGTAACGGGACCCACACCGCTAAGCCTGGTGAAGGAAGGCGGCGCTGACGTGATCGCCTCGGGATCGCTCCCGGGATACTGGGACCTCTTTGTGGGTACCATCGGCGGGTGTATCGGCGAAGCGAGCGCCCTGGCGGTCCTGATCGGCGGCGTGTTCCTGCTTGCCCGGGGTTTCATCGTGTGGCAGGCGCCGATCTTCTATCTGCTGGGCCTTGCGGGGGTCACCGGCGTATTCTGGCTCGTTGACCCTGCGGCGTACGCCGATCCGCTCTACCACCTCCTTGCGGGCGGAGCGATGCTGGGCGCCTGGTTCATGGTGACCGACATGACCACCAGTCCGATGTCTACCAAGGGCAAGGTGGTATTTGCCTTTGCCGGCGGGGTCCTTGCGGCGGTCATTCGACTTGTCGGTGGGTTCCCCGAAGGTGTTTCGTACTCGATTCTCATTATGAATGCCTTTGTCCCGGTGATTGACCGGCACCTCAAACCGCGCAAGTTCGGGTACGGGGGGCGGTCGTGAAGATAGAGAGTACGCTGCCGAACATGTTCATCGTCCTGACCGCGATTTCCCTCGTTTCCGGCGCGGCCCTGGCGTTTACCTACGGTCGGACAAAACCCGTTCTGGAGGAACTCAACCGCCGAAAGAAGGTCCAGGCGGTGGCCGAGGTGGTGGAAGGTTTTACGAACGTCCCGACCGATGACGCATACATCCTGGGAGATTTCCCGGGATTGGAACTCTATCCCGCCTTTGACGGCGGAACGGACGTTGGAACCGCCGTCCGTTCGTTCAGCCCCAACGGATACGGCGGTCCGGTGGAGATCATGATCGGCTTTGACGCGGACGGCGTGATCACCGGCGTCTCGGTGCTTTCGCACACGGAGACGCCCGGCCTGGGCGCGAAGATGACTGAACCGGGGTTTCTCAGCCAGTTCATGGGCTTTGACCCCGGCCGGGCGACGCTGGCCGTCACCAAGGATGGCGGCGACATCGACGCCCTCACAGCGGCTACGATCAGCTCCCGCGCATTTTGCGAGGCGGCACAACGCGCCTGGAGCGCAGTCCAGGCCGGAGGCGGACGATGAATCTTCGTAGTGAGTTCACCAAGGGGTTCTTTAAGGAAAACCCCGTTTTCGTGCTCCTCCTGGGTATGTGTCCCACCCTCGGGGTGACGAGCAGCGCGTTCAACGGCCTCGGGATGGGGCTGGCAACGACCATGGTGCTCCTGGGAAGCAATGTCGTCGTCGCGCTTATCAAGAACCTCATTCCGGACAAGGTGCGTATCCCGGCGTTTATCGTTGTCATCGCGAGTTTTGTCACGATCATCGATCTCACGATGGCGGCCTACGTTCCCGCCCTTCACGCGCAACTGGGGCTCTTTATCCCGCTGATCGTCGTGAACTGCATCATCCTTGGACGGACGGAGGCCTTTGCGAGCAAGAGCGGTCTGCTCGTTTCCGTGATCGATGCGCTCGGAATGGGCCTTGGGTTTACCATGGCGCTTGTACTGCTCGGCACGCTTCGCGAAATCCTGGGCAACGGCACCGTCTTCACAGTTGCTATCCCGGTCATCTCATCCAACCCGATGCTCGTTTTTATCATGCCCGCCGGCGCCTTCCTGGCACTGGGGTTCCTCATCGCCGGCGTCAACGCGCTCCGTTCGCGGTTTGAACTCGCGGCGGCGATACGATCCGGGGAGCCGCAGTTCCGGTTTGGTGCCGTTCCGCTCTTCGACGCGACCGATGCGAAGCGTGCCGCCGAGGAACTGGCGGCGAAAAAGGCGGCGCGTTCCGCAGCCGCGGCCCCGCCTGGCGCGAGCGAGTCGAAGGAGGGCGAGTGATGGAATATGCACTGATCCTGGTTGGGGCGGTCCTGGTAAACAACATCGTTCTCAACCAGTTCCTGGGCATCTGCCCCTTCCTCGGCGTCAGTTCACGAACGTCCACCGCCGTTGGAATGGGTGCCGCGGTGATCTTCGTCATGACCATGGCAACGATCGCCGCCTGGCTCATCCAGGACCTCGTGCTGGTGCCCCTCAATATCGGATTCCTGCAGACGGTGACCTTCATCCTGGTCATCGCGTCCCTGGTGCAGCTGGTTGAGATCGTTCTCAAGAAGGTGAGCCCGCCCCTCTACCAGGCGCTGGGCGTCTATCTGCCGCTCATCACGACGAACTGCGCCATCCTGGGCGTGGCGATTCTGGTGGTCACCCGGGGGTACAACCTCGGACAGAGCGTCGTTTTCGCGATCGGCAGTTCGGCGGGATTCCTGCTGGCCCTCTATATTTTCGCCGGTATTCGGGAGCGCCTGGCGCTCGTGAACGTTCCCAAAGCGATGCGCGGCGCCCCCATTGCGCTGGTAACGGCGGGGCTCCTGGCGCTCGCCTTCGGCGGTTTTACGGGGATGGTCTAGGCGGCCGGCAGGGCGCTACTCGTCGCCGTTCCCCAGGAGCGAATTGACGATAGCGTCAACTTCGTCCTGGTCGGACTGGTGGCGCCGTTCAAAGGCGAGTTCGAGATTCACCTCGCGTAGCTTGGTGAGCAGTCCGTGGATGATTACGAAGAGGATCTTTAAGCCCGGCGCGGGGTTTTCCTGCAGGGTCCGCATGAACTCGTCCCGGGTGATGCGTACCAGAACCATCTCCTCCTGGGCCACGACGCTTGCGGTTCGCCTGAAGTTGGAGAATACCGCCGCTTCTCCCACGAGCTGTCCGATACCGATCGTTGCCACGTACACATCCTGGCCGTCTTCATTGACATGGACGGCTACGCAGTGTTCGACCACGACGTACAAGTACGAATCGACGGCGTGTTCTTCGATGATCCGTTCGCCCGCGGCGGCGCGCACAAAATCGGATCGGTCGAGCAAATCCATCAACGCTTCATCCGAGAGGTACTTGAAGAGGCGCACCTTTTTGAATTCCTCCACGAGATTTTCCCGCTGAACGTTGACGATTTCCACCGGATCTATCCTCCTTGTACGATCGCCCGGATGGTCTCTGCGAGCGGCGCGCTTCCTATGATAGCACTATTGGAACGGAGGCACAGCGCCTCGCCGTCGCGATCGATCGCGGTTGCCCCCGCCTCTTCCGCGATCAGTGCCGCCGCGGCAAAGTCCCACGGACTCTGGACGAGTTCGAAAAACGCATCGGCGCGCGCCGCCGCCACCCAGCAGATGTCGAGCGCCGCGGAACCGGTTCGCCTGATACCGTGGATCCCCCGTTCGAAAAGCGTTGCGATAACGTCCAGCGTTTGCCGCATGACTGCGCCGCGTTCGTAGTAGAAACCGGTGATGATGAGCGATCCTTCCGGGGTGGTGCGGCCCGTGGTACCCAGTGCGACGCGTTCGTCTCCGGTTCTCAACCACGCACCGCTGCCACGGATCGCGCAGAAGAGTTCGTCCCGTTCCACGTCGAGAACGGCACCGGCCTGGACTTTGCCGTTTTGGGCGCATGCTACCGAGACGGCGTAGTGGGGGAAACCGTGGATGAAGTTATTGGTCCCGTCCAGAGGGTCTACGATCCAAACGGGACCGCTCTCGTCGCCGTCGACCGGTCCCTCCGAGGAGGCCCCCGATTCTTCGCCGAGGAAGGCGTGATCCGGATATCGCCCGGCTATGAACGAACGAATCGACCGTTCCGTCGAACGATCGGTCTCGGTGACGGTGTTTGCCGCCACGGCTCCCTTGCTTTCCACCCGGTGCCGTGCCGCTGCAAAGGCGGACCTGTTGAGCCGTGCGCCCAGCCGGGCAGCGTCAATCGCGGTTGCGAGCAGTTCATCGGCGTTCACGGAAGTGTCCAAGGGATTCGTTGTCTATTCCCAGCCAACCAGAGCTTTCACGTACTGTAGGCGTTCGTACGTCTCGGGTCTGTCGCTCATTTTCCGGCTCAGGCGACCGCGCATATCGTCGATAGATGCAAACCCCTTCGCGTCCATCCACACCTCCAGATCGCCTTTGATCACGCCAATTCGATCGAGACCGTTCCTGTAGAGGGTGGTGCAAACCTGAGCCACCTGCGCGCCGGCAAGCAGCACTTTCGCCACCCCCTTGCCGTCGTGGATACCGGAACTGGCGGCAAGCTCGACCTCCTCCCGGCCGTACATCAGGCTGATCCAGCGGATCGGGAGAGCGATCTCTTCCGGCGAACTCATCGGAGAGGCGCTCGTCAGTGTTAGCGAGTCCGTGTCTATGTCTACGCGGTAGAACCGGTTGAAGAGCACAACGGCGTCGGCACCGGCCCATTTGAGCTTGTCCACGAGCGCCGGAATCGATGAAAAATAGTGTCCGATCTTGACGGCTATCGGGATCGAGACGAGCTTTCGAACCGCCTCGACCGTTTTTACGTAGAAGGCGGCGACTTCCTCGTCGTCCTTGTGGTAGTCGTAGGGCATGAGCGAGATATTGAGCTCCAGGGCGTCAGCCCCGGCGGATTCGAGCCTGGGGACGTGCGCTTCCCACCAGTTCGAGGAGACGGCGTTGATGCTCGCAATGACCGGGATCGAGACGGCGCCCTTTGCGCCGCGGATGACATCGGCGTATCGTTTGAGGCCCGCACCGGTCTGTAGTTCCCGGATGTAGTCGGCCGCTTCGGTGTGTTCAACGCTGTCCCGCGCTGTTTCGGCGATCTCCGCTTCGATCTCCTCCTCGAACAACGACTTTAACACAACGGCCCCGGCCCCGGCCTTCGCGCAGGCGGCTACCTTTTCCGCCGTGTTTGTCAGGGATGAGCTGGAAACGACAACTGGATTGTCCAGGGAAAGCCCGAGGTAGGAAACACGCAGATCAGCCATACATAGCATCGTATGCCGCGACGATTGAGCTGTCAACGCGCGGTGGCCGGCGCACTGTTTCTTGTTTGGCTGGAGACAATTTCGTCGGAGGGCTCGTCGCCCTCCGTCCATACTGAAAATTACCGGGCCGGCGCCGATTCGCCGCTCGCTGTATGCTCAAGGCGCTTGTCCGAGTCGACTGGTTTTAGTATATTTCTATATAGAAAAAATCTTACATAACGCGATTGGAGTGGACGGAAATGAGTGATCAGCTGGAGCAGCAGGTAGAGAACGTAATCATCGTCGGGTCGGGCCCCGCCGCCCATACGGCGGCGATCTACGCGGCCCGGGCCGATCTGGGCCCGCTTTTGTTCGAAGGGTTTATGGCGGGCGGGGTCGCAGCGGGCGGCCAGCTTACCACCACGACGGAGGTCGAGAATTTCCCCGGTTTTTCCGAGGGGATCATGGGGCCCGCGCTCATGGATGAGATGCGCAAGCAGTCGGTGCGGTACGGTACGCGCATCAAGACCGAAACGGTGGATGCGATCGATATGTCCAGCCGGCCCTTTCGCGTAAGCGTGGGAAGCAGGGAGTACTCCGCGAAAACGGTGATCATAGCTACCGGTGCAACGGCAAAACGCCTCGATCTTCCGGGTGAAGCGACGTACTGGCAGCGGGGGATCTCCGCGTGCGCCGTCTGCGACGGAGCGCTGCCGATCTTCCGGGACAAACCCCTCGTCGTGATCGGCGGCGGCGATACGGCCTGCGAAGAGGCCACCTACCTCTCCAAGTTCGGATCAAAGGTGATCATGCTGGTCCGTCGTGACGTCTTCCGCGCCTCCCAGGCGATGCAGAAACGCGTCTTCGACAACCCCAAAATCGAAGTCATGTGGAACCACAACGCGATCGAGGTGCTCGGCGACGACACGGTGATTACCGGCGTGAAGGTGCGTAACAACAAATCGGGGGAGGAGCAAATGCTCGAAGCGGGGGGCCTCTTTTTCGCGATCGGCCACCAACCCAACACCGAGTTTTTGAAGGGACAGCTTCCTACCGATGAAACGGGCTACATCATCACGGAAAACGGGACTCCCCGCACCAATATCACCGGCGTGTTCGCCGCCGGCGACGTGCAGGACAAGGTGTACCGGCAGGCGGTAACCGCCGCGGGCAGCGGGTGCATGGCAGCCCTCGAAGCGGAGCGGCTCCTGGCCGGGGAGGAGTAGCGGCGCCGTTCCTACACGTACCGCCGCGCCTCTTGGTCGATGACGCCGGCGTAGAGTTCGATGTACCTCTTGGCGGGGCTCATATTGAGTTTCGGGAAGAGAACTTCCTCCACCTGGAAGAAACCCACCGATTCGTTCATCTCGATGTCGATCCTGATGGGTTTCTCTTCGCCGCCGTAGAAGGTGATCCGTTCCACCGCCGTGGAAGAGTACTTGTGAATGTCTCCGGGGCGCGCCTCGGTGTTGAGGAGCATGGGGATGCGGGCGCGACCCTTTTCCATGTCGCATCCGTCGGCGACGAGAATCAGACCCGCCTCCAGGGAGTTGACGCGGATCGCTCCCATGTGGCCCACGATCGCTTCGAGGATGAGCGAACGAAGGATGACGCGTTTTGCGCCGTCCCGGGGGTAGAGGTCACCGAGAAAACGGTCCACGATCGGCTGCGCCAGGAGGGCGCTGTAGTTCTCGTGGTCCTGCCGCGTCATACTCATTCCCACGTCGTGCAGAAGCCCGGCGGTAAAGACGGCAAAGAGCGCGTCGGCGTGGGTGCCCTGTTCTTCTTCCTCTACGCTGAGGGGAATACCCGCGTCGTTCAAGAGTCGCGCCATCCGGAGGGCGTTTCGCGCCACCTTTCGCATGTGGACGGGCCCGTGGTCGTTGTAGCCCAATCGCTTGATGCTCACTACGTTGGCGTAGTCCTGGAGCGCTTTGATCTCGTCATCGTGGAGCATGGCGTCGGCCACCGGGGTGATTGAGTCGGGGAGGAGGGCGAGGATTTTGCGGTCCAGCCCCGCCTCCTTGGGAGACTTTGTCATGGGGCCATGGTACTATCTGCGCGGTGGAAAAAGAAACGGTCCAGGCCATTCGGAGGATGAGCGTCGCCGTCGGTTCCGGCAAGGGCGGTGTGGGAAAATCGACAACCGCCCTAAACTTGGCGCTCCTCTACGCGAAAATCGGCAAGCGCGTGGGCCTGATAGACCTGGACCCGCTCTCGAATATCGCCGTTATTCTCGACGTGGATTCCAACGCCCTTCACGACGTAGAGAGCGATCCCGTCGCGCCGGGGCGCCTCTCGACCTTCACCTACTCCTGTTTCGACGGTCTCGATATCGTCTTTCCCCACGCGGCAACGAGGGAGACCGGCGCGTCGGGCCGCAAGAAGAGACTCTTCCTCCGTTTCGCCGAAGATCTCACGCGTGCCTATGATCTCCTCGTATTCGACATGCCCGCCGGGATCAGCAACGAGGAGAACCTCGACTTCCTGCCCTTTGTAAACAATTTGCTCGTCGTGACCAACGCGGAACCGACATCGCACGTTTCCGCCGGTGGTTACATCAAGAGCGCCCTCGAGATCCGGCCCCACATCCGTATTCTGCTCTGGCACAACCGCTACCGGCCCGCAACGGAAACGGGATTCAACCCGCGGGCAGTGGTGGAAAACTACAACCGGTACGTCCTGGATGACCTGAAAATCGATTCCGAGTCTATCCGGTTCCTGCGGGACATCGCCTTTGTGCCGCCCGATCCCGCTCTCAACCTGTTGCAGACCGAGCTGGACCCGCAGGTGACGGTCTACGGAAAGCTCCGGGAAGTGATCGAATTGGTGCTCGGTGAGCGTATTCACGACCTTACCCGGCGCCTCCCGGTGGGCCGGAAGACGCGGGACCTGATCGGCTTTTACCTCCTCCGCAATCGCGATCTGTCCAATCCCGCGGGGTACCTCCGGGACCTCGATCGTTTTCTGGCAGGGCTGGTCGAATCCCAGACGCTCGGCAACCTCCAGCAGTTGCTGTTGCGACTCGGCAAGAAGACGAAACTCCAGACCTTTACCCGCGAGCAGGCAAAGGCGGTGCTCATCACGATTCGGGACGCCGCCAAAGATGAGCTGCGGGGTGAACTGGCGCGGGTGCTCTCAATCATGGATGACGCCACGGAAGAGCTGGTCAACGCGCAGCGCGGGTTTATGCAATCGGGGTCCCTGGACCGCGCCCGTATCGTGAATAACGCTGTGCCGCGCCTTTTGCGCCTCCTATCGGCGGAAAAGGAGCTGTCACCGTACGCGCTCAACGCCGGCTCTCTGGCGCTCTTCTATCTGGCGGCGGAACTGGAACTCGTGGAGGGAGATGCGGCTCCCCGGCTGAAGCAGCTCGTCCCCGCGCGCAGTGACGCCCGGGGGCGGACGGTCCGTGATCGCCGCCGGCAGATCGCACGGCTGATACGGCGGGACGAAGAGTACCACGGTGACTTCTATCACAATATCCGGGAGTTCTTTCCCGGCATCACCCGGCGCATATCCGAGTTGAACAGGACCCACGACCTGAGCCCCCTGATCCTCCGCAAAGCGGGAGAGTTTCACGGAGAGGCCTACGTGAAGCTTCTCACCCATCTCCTGCACGACATCATCAACACCGGCCTCGGCGTAAACATCAGTTTTACCTACAACGCCGCCAGCCAAGCGATCCGCGCCGGGGCCGACCGTCTGTTGGAATTGGTGGAACCCTAGGGCCAGCCCGGGTGCCTGTTGGAACTGGTCGAACCGTTAGAGGCGTTACAAGCGCCGCCGGTGTGCGGCAACCATCAAAAGCTGTACCGAATCAGGGCCGTCACGGTGGTTAGGGGTTCATCGGAGAGTACCTCCGGGTCCACTACCGATCCGGCGAGGCCGGATCCCGTCTCCGTCCCCGTGGCGAGTGAACCAAAGAGCGCAAGCGTCAGTCCCGTCGCGGGGGTCCAGTTGACGCCGACCGCGGAAGCGCTGCTCTCGCCGTCCAGTACGATCGTGCTGCGAAGGAACGTCGTGAAGAGGTCGCTCGGACCCCAGGTGACTTCCGGAAAGAGCGCGGGGTCGCCGCCGGCACGGACGATGCCCTCCAGGCGGAAGCTCCAGGAACCGCCCCGGGGCCCCTGGGCGATGTGGTACAAACCGACCGTGGCGTTTCCGCCCTTCGCCTCCGTGGCCGAGACGCCGCCGTCTTCCTCGACTTCGCCGGTCGTTACCCGGGTAGACACGGCCGCGTACCAGTCGACGTACAGGTTCCCCTGGAGAGAGAGGTACGGCGCGTGGGACTCGTCGGACCCGCGGTAGACGTAGCCCGTCTCGCTCTTGACCTGTCCCGTTTTCCACTGCAGGCGGAACCCCCCGCCGCTTTTATCCGCACCCACCGGAGCCACGGCGGCGGGATCTGTTCCCGCGGTCAGCTCCAGACCGGGGATGAGCAAGAGCGGTTCGAAGAAGGCGTACCGGCCCAACGGAAAATAGCCCGATAGCAGCCACACCGTCTCATCCCGGAGAACGGAAGCGGTCAGGTCGAGCGTGTTTGGTTCCGCGCCGTTTATGACGTCCCCGGCGTTGAACACCACGCCGTCGCCCCAACTGAGACGGCTCCGGCCGGCGGTGAACCGCGCCGTGTACGACTCGCTTAGGGGAAGCCGCCACTTCACCTCCGCCCGCGGCACCGTGAAGAGCGCCGAAGCGCGTCCGTCGACCTCGTAGAACGCCGATTCGATCTGCAGGCGCGGTCGGACCACGCGGTTGGAGGCGTCTGAAAACTCGACGGTAGCGGTTCCAAGGCCCGTTGCGACCGATTCATCGTCCTGTGCCGCCACGGCGTTGATGATCTCCAGGTCTATTGAGGTGGTTGGCTCCGCGATCGCCCCCGGAGCGGCCGCGGCGAACAGGAGCGCCGCCGCGAACAGCGCGACGCCCCGGCGCCCTACCACGAGAGCTCCTCCAAGCTGAAGAGGTCATCGTCGACTTGTATGTCGAACTGGACGTCGTCGAGGGTAAACTCGGTACTGCTGTTTCGTTTCAGGGCATCCGATATGATCATGCGCCGGGCGATCGTATAACCGCCGATCGTTTCGATCCGGTCCATCTCGATCTCTTTCAAGAGGCGGCCGCTCAGCGCGTACTGTTCGCTCCGACGCGCCACAAAGAGCTCCGTGTCGATCCATACGGTCTGCCTGGGGTACGCCGCGTTGCGGCGGCGCGCCTCGAAGCCGACCTTGTAGCATCGGTGCCCGTGGATCGTCTCTTCGCCCAGCAGTTCAACGCGGTACGTCTCCAACAGCGTTTTGCCGCCGGTCATGTCCTCATAGGAGATGTCCGACCCGAGCATCGATTCGCGGAGCGCCGCGCCCTGCAGGCGAATGAGTTCCGCTGCGTCGGGGTAGAAGAGGTATATCTCGTTTTCCGTTCGCAGGACCTTCTGTCCCCGCTCGGCCGGTGAGGTGAACTCGATCAGGGTCACGTCACGCCCCTTGCTCCACGATTCCATCGTGCTGGTACGCTCGCCAAACCGATCGCGAACCACCATCGTGGCCGTGGCGTGGTTGGTTTCCTGCACCTGGTTGGACTCGAGGCGCTCCACGATCTCCTCCGCCGTGAGATCCGCCGCCGCCACGGGCAGTGCGGTCCAGGCGAATATGACCACACCGATAATACCGGTTGCTGTACGTTTCACGTCGCTGCTCCTCTCCTGTTGGTAGCTCTTACTCGTCCCGCAGCGCTTCCACCGGCTGAATGCGGGTGATACGGGTGGTTGGAAAGAGCGATGTTATGGCCCCCACGGCAATGGACGCCGCCGTGACGACAACGGTCGAGAGTGGGGTGATTTTCGGGTAGAGTACCGGCGATATCTCCATGTCTACGCCCCGAAACGCCTCGGTGAAATCGATGCCGGTCCGACTGAGAATCGATGCGAAGATGACACCCACCACGAGACCCGCACCGGCGCCGAGAATCGCCAGGAAGAGTGACTCGGTAAAGAAGAGCCGGACCACTTCCCGGGGCGTCATACCCATCGCTTCGAGCGTGCCGATCTCCTTTTTGCGTTCGTAGATCGCCATCATAGTCGTGTTGATGATCACCGTGCCGGCGAGGATGAAGAAGATGAGTCCCATGATGCTATAGATCACCTGCGCCATTTCGATGAAGCTGTAGGTGGTTTCGATCTCCTTCCAGTATTTGACCTCCAGCGGCGTCGAGGTTGCCTCCCGGGCGGAGAGGGCAAGGGCCTCGGTCACGGCGCGCTCGTCTGCTCCGCGGTCCATCCGCGCCAACACTTCTCCCGCCTCTCCGTCCATTCGTACCAGCCGCTGGACATCCGGCAAGGGGGCCCAGAATCCCGCGTCGTTCAATGCGGGCACCGGAAACCGTGCAACACCGGCGACCTCGAAGGACATGGCGTTGCTGCCCCGCATGGCGGTGCGCGTCACAAGGGTGAACCGATCGCCCAGCCCGATGCCCAGGCGATCGAGGACGCCGGCGCCTACGACCGCCGGCACCAGGCGCGGCCCGGAAGTGTCGGAGGGGCCGGAGGGGCCGGCGGGTTCCGCCGAGGCCACCGGGATCTCCCCGCCGGCGATAATCTCGTCGATGTTGCTGAACTCCCGCTCGCGTTCGAAGTCAACCCCGGTAAACAGGAGCGCAATGCGCCGGTCATCCTGGAAGACCGCTCCACCGCCGCTGATCCGCGGGACCGCCGCGGCGACACCGTCGGTCCCTTCTACCGCTGCCACCGTGGCTTCCGCGTTGTCCACCGAGAGGTGCAGCGGCTGCAGGTACTCGTAGGTCGAGAACTCTTCGTTCCGTATACGGACCTCCCCGGTATAGAAACGCGTCAGGTTGGACGCCATGTCGTCGGCGATTCCCGATAGCAACGAGAAGAGCATGACCACCGACATCGTTGCCACGGCAGTGGCGGTAACCGAGAGCACCGATCGTCGCCGGTTCCGACCGATGTTCCTCCACGCTATCTGTGTAAGGTTCATACCCTCTCCTCAATCGGTTCGCAGGCTTTCCACGATGGTGGTGCGCAGCGCCCGGCGGACCGGCATCATCGCGGTGATCACGGTGATGATTACCCCCGCGGCAAAAGCGCTTGCAAAGGTATCGCCGTTCCAGACACCCCGAAGTACGCCGGTAATGCGGTAGCCGGCGTCCATGTCGCGCAGCCAGAAGCTGTAGTCGATACCGTTCGTCACCAGGAAATAGTTGGTAACGGCTCCAAGGGCGATCCCGATCCCGGCGCCGATGACCCCGATTCCCGCCGCCTCCAGGAGCAACAGGCGCCGGATCTCACCGTCGTAGAGACCCATGGCCCGCATCATGCCGATCTCCCTCCGCCGTTCCAGGATCGACATCAGGACGGTGTTCGAAACCCCCACGGCGGCGATGACAAAGACAAAGAAGAGGATGGTGCTCGACCCGGAGTTCTTGGTCTGGGCAATCGCAACATAGTCCATTGCGAGGCGATCCCACCCGACGACGTCCACCCCGGGAAACGACGCGAGTTCCTGTTCCATCTGCGCCGTGAGCGCCCTATCCACGCCGCGCAGTTTGCCCGCAACCGCGATCTCCGTGACGGCGCCCTCCATCTGCAGGTAAAAATCGGCCGTGTCGATCGGCACAAACACCGCGTACCGGTTGATGATCGGGTTCGGCGTATCGGCGATCCCCACAACGTCGAGTTCCAGGGTCTGAAAAAACCCGCCCCGGGTGCGCGTCACGATCGTGATGGGGTACCCGACATCGGCGCCGATATCCTCCGCCAGCCAACCGCCCAGGACGGCTCCGTCCTCGCCGGGCTCGAGAAATCGTCCTTTTGTGATCGTCTCCTCCAGCCGGTAGACGTCGCCGTCGTCGGAGGGATCGATTCCGTACCCGGTAACCTGAACGGAGCCGTCTTCCGGGAAGGGATCCTGAAAGACGATCAGTTCCCCGCTGAAGGTCGTCCGTGCCACGGCCTTGATACCGCTCTCCTCCAGGGCCGATTCGATTTCTTCCGGTGTTTCGATCGCGTAGCGCAGGGGCCGCAGATCCCGCTCCTCCAGGTATCCCTCCGCCAGTACCTGGGCGGCGCCCGTTTCGTAGAGGATCAGGTTGCGCTCCGTATCGACTTCGATTCCGCGCAGCATCGAGTCAGCCATGATGTACACCAACAGCCCGAAGGCGAGGGCCGACGCGGTGATGATGGTTCGTCGCCCGTGGCGGAAGAGGTTCTTCCACGCCAGGGCTACGCCGGCGCGTGCGTTCACGATGCTCTCCTGCGCAGGTCGTCGTCGACGATCCGACCGTCCCGGAGGGTAATCAGCCGATCGGCGCGGTCCATGACCATGGGGTCGTGCGTTGAGAACACAAAGGTCGTTTTGTGGCTTTGATTCAGTTCGTGCATCAGGTCCAGGATCGCCGCTCCCGTTTCTGAATCGAGGTTGGCCGTCGGTTCATCCGCGAGCACGAGCTTGGGATCCTTCACGAGGGCCCTGGCAACCGCGACTCGCTGCTGCTGCCCGCCCGAGAGGCGCGCCGGCCGCCGGTCCTCCATTCCCGTGAGCCCTACCTCGTCGATGATCGCTCGCAGGCGCTCACGCCGTTCCGCAGCGGGCATGTCGAGCAGCGACAGGCTTAGGGCGATGTTCTCCTCCGCAGTCAGTACCGGCACCAAGTTGAAGCTCTGGAAGACAAACCCCAGGTTCTCCCTGCGAAACAGGGCTCGTTCCTTCGCCTTCCCCGCGTGGACAACGCTCCCGTTGATCTCGATCGTCCCCTCGTCGGGTTCGTCGATGCAGCCGATCAAGTTGAGCAGCGTTGTCTTCCCGGAGCCGGAGGGCCCCGCGATAGCCGCGAACTCGCCCGTTGCGATCGCCAAATCGATGTTGCGCAGCGCCCGAACCTCGTTGTCTCCCGTTTGATACGTTCGTACCAGATTGGTAATCGTGATCATTCCTCTTCCTCCTCGTCTTCCTGCCTTCCCTGGGAGAAAGCGGCGGTACCCAGGGCGGTACCGAGGTCCAGTGTCTCCAGAGCGGAACTCGGCATGAGTACGATGTTCCGATTGGCCCGGATGCTGTCGAAGGCCATGTTCATGGAGCGGATTTTGAGTGCCGTTGGATCGTTCCGGTACGTTTCCGCCGCTTCCTCAAAGCGCTTGGCTATCTCGACTTCGGCCGAAGCGAGGATGACCCGCGCCTGGCGCTCCCGTTCCGCCTGCGCCCGCTTGCTCAGGGCGTCCTCCAGTTCCTTCGGTATCAACACCTCTTTAAGCTCGATCGACAGGATGGTCACGCCCCAGGGGTTCGTCTTTTCGTCCAGTGTCGCCTGGATCTCCGATCCCAGCCGTTCCCGTTCACTCAGAAGCGTTGCCAGGTCGTTACGGCCGATCGCGTCACGCAGCGCCGTCTGGGCCGAGAGCGACACCGCATCGATGTAGTTTTCGACCTCGAGCATCGCCTTTTCCGCATCCCAGACCAGCCAGAACGCCAGGGCGTCCACGTGAACCGGCACCGTATCGCGGGTGATCGATTTCTCCGCGGTGAAGTCCGTCACACGGACGCGCATGTCCGTGAATCGCACCGTGGTATCTGCCAGCGGCATGACCAGGTGCAACCCGGGACCAAAGACGCGTCGGAAGCGTCCGAATCGAAGCAGCACGACCTTCTCCCAGTGGTTGGCGATCTGGAACGCCGGCGCAAACAGAACGCCGAGTACACCGGCAAGGAGGGCCGGCACCGCTCCCGTTCCGTTCTCCAGGGCGGGAACCGATGCGACGGTAACGAGCGCGGCGGACACGACCGTTACCGGCCAGTAGGGGAGAAGCGCCAGGAGTCCCGCACCGACCACGATCGCAGCAGCAATGGCGCCTGCCTCGCGAGTTCTCAGGGGGTGACCCGACAGGGCGGGTACCACCACCGCGACCACGATCGCGATTAGCACGACGAGCCCCGAGACGACGGAGAACCTGAAGTGACCGCGATGCTTGCGCGGACGTACACTCATCGGGACCTGTTCCCTCTTCCAGATTTTCATTGCTTTCCTCCCAACTCCGAGCCCGCCCGGTTCTCCTGCAGATAGGCGGTGATATCCGCGACGGAAAAACCGTAGGACGACGCCTGGCTTACGAATCCGCGGACCAACTGCGCAAGGATCTGCCGGCGTTCGTCGTCCGAAAGTGTGACTTCCCTGCCGCTCACGAACGTGCCGGCTCCAAACTGCGTTGACACCATCCCTCGAATCTCCAACTCGCTGTACGCGCGCGCAACCGTGTTGGGGTTGACGCGCAGTTCCACGGCCAGCCCACGAACGGTGGGTAGCTGGTATCCGGCGGCCAGGCGTCCGTCCGCCAGGGCCATTTCGATCTGGAGGATGATTTGACGGTACACGGGGATCCCCGTGGAGGGGTCCAGAATGATTCGGAAATCGCCCTTCTTGTCAGCCATGCACCAGCGCTCCTGCAAGACAATTTGTACTAACGTACTAATACAATACAACTAATAATACAAGATCGGGAACCTGTCAACGTTTTCCCGGCGCTTTTTTTGCGGGAATCTGGTACCGTTGGCAGCCATGAGCGCACGCACCCCGGCGGTCGTCGCCGTAGGCAACGTGGTGATCGACATCCACTACGCGGTTTCACCCCTCGAGTTCGATACCCGCGACTTTGCGCACGGCACCTATTCCCACGTCTCTCGGGAGGAACTGGACCGCTCGCTCCGGGGGCTTGAGCCCGCTGTGCGCCACGACGGCGGGAGTTCAGTCAACAAGGCGCGTATCCTATCGGCCATGGGCGTTCCCGTTCGCATTGCCGGTGTCATCGGAGAAGAGGCCGGTCCGTTCCTGGAGTGGAGTGCCGACAAAACGGTTCAGGACCGGACCGTGGCCGGCCGTCCCAGAACCGCCTGTAGCGCGCACATCACGGAGAGGGATCGCTGGGCGGTGATCACCGCCCCGGGGGCGTTCTCCGATTTTGATCAACTGGATCCCGCCGCCGTATTAAGCGGTGCCGCACCCGCTTCGATCCTTACGGTCGAAGCGTACCTTCTGAACAACGCCGGCTGGTTGACCCGTCTTCTTGAGACCGCCCGGGACGCGCGGATGCGCGTCCATTTCGATCTTGGGGCGCCGCCGCTCATCGCACGGCACCGTCGCGATCTTGTACATCTCGTCACGGACGCGGTGAACGTCGTGTCCGGTACGGAGGAGGAGTTCCGCGCCCTCCTCGATCTGGAGGACGGCACGACCGTTCACGCCGAAGTGATCGGCCGCGAACTTGCAGCGGAGCTTGTCGTCCTCAAGCGCGGTGCCCGCGGTGCGGAGGCTGCATGGATCTCCCGTGGGCGCAGCAACACGGTGTCCGCCGTCGGGAGCGGCCGGGAAACGACGCCGCCCTGGTCCGTGGGGTGCGGGGACGTCCTGGACGGCGTGATTCTCGCGGGGCTGGCGACGGGCCGACCGGTCGAGGTCATCCTTCCCGTCGCGACCGCCGCGGCGACCGCGGCGAGCAGACACCCCTTCGCGGCGGTAGGCGAGGTGCCCCCCTTCCCTCGGTAGTCTGCGCGGGGGCTGCGTTTCGCGTTGCCTACCTATCGGAGCCGCGAAACGGCCGGTAGTACCGTTTTGCGCTTTTCACGTTTCGATCGCCCGAGAGCTTGCGTATGATCGTTGACGCCGCCGTTTCGTACTGAGAGTAGAGAATACGCACGTGATCGTTGCGGCGCACCTCCTCGCGCACCCGTTCCGCCTTTGCCCGTGAGATAAACCCCAGGATCTTCTCGCGGTCCATATCGCCCATGTAGAGCATTGCCATGGCAAGCGCGCCGTCGTCGGCCGTCATGAGCCGGTTCTGGACGTCAACCGGCGGCACGGCGCGGACAAGATCCAGAATTCTGTCCTGGTAGGAGCGCATCGTACTTCCTGCCCGCTATGCCTCGCCGAGAGCCTCGAGATCGGCCATATCCTTTGTCCGCGCCGTTGCGCGTTTGTTGGCGACCAGCACGTGGGCTCCGACCACTACAAACTCAACGTCGTGGGAGAGGAACGATGTCAACAGTTCGCGCAAGTCTTGGGATAGTTCCATGGTGGTTCATTCGAAGGCGTTCCACCTCCGCAATTCGTTCTTCCGGTGAACGACGCATCCAGTATGACCGGTCATCGCCCGTCGTATCCCGGCGGAGGGATCGCTTGACGACTGTTTTCTCCACACTCGTATTGTACAAAAATACGACGAATCGGCGCCACCGTACCCGCCGCGTCTGAATACTGGTATATTTATACGCAGGTATGAAAGGCACATTTCGTCCGTTCGCTGTTGTTCTCGTTGTTGGTGCAGGCCTTGCCATTGCCGGGTGCGGCGGAGGCGGTGAGGAAGTCACCGTGGAAGAGGCGGCGGCGAAGCGGGAAGAGAACCGGAACGAACTGCTTGCGGGCGTCGTGGAGCGCCCGGGTCCGCCCGATTTCCAGCCGGGCGTCGTGGGCGGGACGTGGGTCGGGGCGATCAAAAACGATCCAAAAACGTTCAATATACTCACCGCCCGCGACGGCGATACCGGCACGACGATTGCCGGGCTCAGTGACTTCCTCGCGGACTACGACCCCTACACGAAGAGGTGGCTCCCGAACCTCTGTGATTTCGAGATCATCCCGGATGAGGCGGGCGACTCGATGCGGGTGGTGTTCACCCTCCGGGACGACCTCTACTGGACGCTCCCGGGAATGGCGGACCGCCGGGAGGGTGTGAAGGTCACCTCCGACGACGTCATCTTCTGGTACGACGAGATCGAGGGAGACCCGGAACTGCAGCAGCCGGGATACGCCGGCCAGTTCATCGAGATGCCCGACGGGAGCGAAGCGCGCGTGACGATCGAAAGGATCGACGATCGCAGATTCGCATTTGTCTACCCCCGTATCGTCGCCAATCCGCTCCTCTCTTCAAACATGGACTTTGGCCCCCGGTATATCTACCAACCCGCCAAGGAGGAATCGGGCGTCGAAGGCGTCCTCAACCTCTTCAGCGTCGATACCGACGTAACGCAGATACCGTCGATCGGCGAGTACCACATCGTTGAGTACTCACCGGGCGTCCGGGTCGTCTTGAACCGCAACCCCCACTACTGGAAGACCGACGACGCGGGAACGTCGCTTCCGTACATCGAAGAGGTCGTTCTTCGAATCGTCCCGGACAGGAACACCGAGTACCTGCTCTTCAAGGACGGAACAAAGGACTCCTATTCGGTTCGGCCTGAGGACCTTGAGGAACTCGTATCGGCCGAAAACCCGGACTACACCGTCTACAACGGCGGCGAAACGTTCGGAACGAACTGGATCGTCCTCAACCAGAATCCCGACAACATGGATCCGATCGTGAACAGTTGGTTCGTCCAGACGAAGTTCCGCCAGGCGATGAGCGCCCTCATGAACCGCGAACGCATCGCCCAACAGGTGTACCGCGGACTCGCCTCGCCGGCGCGGTACTTCTTCCCGGCGATCAACCCGATGTTCAATCCTGACATCGAACTGGCGTTCACCTTTGACCGGGCACGCGCGGTGGGACTGTTGTCTGAGATCGGCATCGAACGCGACGATGAAGGTGTCATGCGCGATTCAGACGGAAACGCGATCGAGTTCGACATCATCATGGGTGCCGAGAGCAACATCGGCATAGACATCGCCAACGTCTTTGCCGACGAACTGGCCGAGGTTGGTATCACCATGAACGTGCGTCCCGTCGACTTCCAGAAACTGGTGGAGAGCATCACCAGCACCTACGACTGGGAAGTCATGTTGTTCGGAGGGTGGGCGCAACCGTGGCCGTCCAGCGGCAGCAACATCTGGCAATCGGAGGGGAACTTCCACCTCTGGAACCCCCTCCAGGAGGAGCCCGCCACCGAGTGGGAGGCGCGCCTGGACTACCTCTACAACGAGGGGCGCTTTACCCTAAACCGTGACGAGCGACTGGCGATCTACGACGAGTTCCAGGAGATCGTCCTGACGGAGCTACCCGTGCTCTTTGTTGTGCACCCCCTCTCCTTTGCGGCGGTCCGCGACAAGTGGGAGAACGTCTACTACGACATGTTGCGCAGGCTCGACAGCAGTTATCTCTTCCTCCGGCCGTAATCGGGTCTGTTCGTGGTGGACGTGACGGACGTGACGAACGGGCCGGGGGTATTCGCCCGCGCCATACACCGGTTTGGCCGCGCCTACGCGGCGTTTCGTGGAAACCACCCGCTCCTGGTGTTTGTCCTGATGCGGGTAATTTCGATGGTGGCGATCCTCTTTGTCCTCGGCTTTGCCGTCTTCGGGCTCATGGCGCTCTCCCCGGGGGACATGGTGGAGAACTACGTCCGCAGCCGGATGCTCATGAACAGCGAGTTTCGCCAGGAGGACAACGTCTACACGGAGGAGGCGATCGCCGAGGCAAAGGCGCGACTGGGACTTGACCGCCCCTTCTACGAGCAGTACCTGCGTTGGCTCCGGCAAGTCTTCGTCGAACGTGACCTTGGACGGAGCCTTATCTCCCGCGCGCCGATCCTCTTCCTGGTGCGGGACCGGATGATAAACAGCCTGGTCCTCAACCTGATCTCGCTCTTTTTTCTGACGATCATCAGTTTTGCCACCGGTATCTACTTCAGCACCAAGGTGGGCACCCGCGTTGACGTGTGGGCCACCTTCGTTGCGCTCCTGCTGCATTCGTTCCCGGGGATCCTGCTCTTGATCCTCCTGCAGCTCTTTGCCGCCACGAGCGGGCTCTTCCCCATCACCGCCTATCCCGATTTCCCCGCCGGCGAGGCGCCGGTACGGTTTGTGTTCAGCTACATGCATCACATCCTGCTGCCGCTGATCGGGGCGTTCCTCGGGGGGATCGGCGGGACGATGCGGATGATCCGAGCCACCATGCTCGATCAGTTGGGTCAGCCCTATATCACCAGCCTCCGCTCACGGGGCGTCTCCGAGGGGCGCGTCTACTTTGCCCACGCCTTTCGGAACACCCTGAACCCGTACATCACCAGCAGCGCCAACATCTTCGCCGGTCTCTTCTCCGGTTCGCTGATCCTGGAGATCATCTTCTCCTACCCGGGCATGGGGCGACTCATGTACGAGGCGGTTTGGCAGGAGGACATCAACCTCGTTCTGGCGAATATCATGTTTATCAGTTTTCTCGTACTGCTCGGAATGGTCATGAGCGACATTCTCCTTGCCGTCGTGGACCCGCGTATCCGCTACGCGAAGGGGTGACGGATGAGACGCTTTTTTCGCGCCCTTCGCCGGCGCCCCGTTGCCTTTGTTTCGGCGGCCGTGCTGCTTCTGCTCTACGGCTCGATGCTCTTTGCCGAGTTCCTCGCTCCCTACACGCATACAACCGTCTTTGCGGAGCACGCCTATCACCCGCCGAACCTGCGGTTCTACTCCAAGGAACTCGGATTCCGGCCCCAGATCCAGCGCCAGATCTTGGTGGACGAGATCAACTGGGAGTACGCGCGCATTGCCGGCGAGTACATCCCGGTGCGCCTCTTTGCGCGCGGTCCCGAGTATCGCCTGTTCGGCGTGATCCCCTGGGACGTTCATCTTTTCGGCACCCGCGCCGTGTACGGCGGTACGGAGGCAAGCTCCGGCAACAACGATTGGCGAACCGGCGGAAAGACGGAACCGGTCTTTATCCTGGGTGCCGACGACCTGGGACGCGACCTTTTGAGTCGTATCCTCTACGGGAGTCGTATCTCCCTTACCATCGGGTTTCTCGGTATTTCGATTTCACTCACCCTGGCGATCGCCTTTGGCGGTCTGGCCGGCTACTTCGGGGGGGCCGTCGATTGGACGATCATGCGATTCGCCGAGTTTTTTATCCTGATCCCGGGGCTGTACCTGATCCTCTTTCTCCGGTCGATTCTCTCTCGCGATCTCGATTCGGGGCAGAGCTTTGTCCTGATCACGGTGATCCTTTCGTTCGTCGGGTGGCCCGGCAGCGCTCGCCTGGTGCGGGGGCTCGTGCACAGTATCAAGCGTGAGGATTTCATCGTCAACGCTGAACTCGAGGGCATCCCGCCCCTGGTGATCATTTTTCGTCACATCATTCCCCAGATGTCGTCGATCCTGATCGTGAGCATCACCCTTGGAATCCCCGGGTTTATCCTGGGCGAGACGATACTGAGTTACCTGGGGCTGGGTATCGTGGACCCCGCGGTGAGCTGGGGGAGCCTCCTGAACAAAGAGGTCACCACGCTCTCCAATCTCCGGAACTTCCCGTGGTTTCTATTACCCGGGCTCTTTCTGCTCATTACAACCCTGGCCTTCAACTTCCTGGGGGACCTCCTGCGGGACGTCCTGGACCCGTACTACCGGGAAAGGAAGATCGGAACGTGATGCTTACCGTAGAGAACCTCAACGTGGACTTCACCACCGGCGGTGGACTACTCAAGGCGGTCCGAGGTGTCTCCTTCTCCGTGGCGCCCGGCGAGATCCTGGGCGTGGTGGGCGAGTCCGGGAGCGGTAAAAGTGTCACCGCCCACACGATCATGCGATTGCTGCCGGCCAACGGCGACATGAAGGCGGATACGCTGACCTTTTCCGGGCGGGACGTTTTGGAGTTCGACCGGGAGGAACTGCGCGGTTATCGCGGTCGCGAAGTGGCGATGATTTTCCAGGAGCCGGGACGCTCCTTCGATCCGATCTATTCGATCGGTAAGTCCCTGGTGGAAACGCTCCAGGCTCACGAACCGGATCTCTCCGACGAAGAGGTAAACGCGCGGTCCCTTCGCCTCCTGGAAGAGGTCCACGTCCAGAATGCCCGGGAACGGCTGGGTAACTTCCCGCATCAGTTCTCCGGGGGCCTCTTGCAACGCATCATGATAGCCCACGCCCTAGCGGGTGACCCGGCGCTGCTGATCGCCGACGAGCCGACCACTGCGCTGGATGTGACGATCCAGGCGGGAATCATCGACCTCCTGCTCGAACTGAGGCGCACCCGGAACTTGGCGATCATCTTCATCACCCACAACCTCGCGTTGATTTCCGGGTTTGCCGATCGACTGTTGGTCATGTACGGGGGCCTGGTGCTGGAGGAGGGCCCCACGGAGCAACTGCTTTCCGCTCCGCGCCACCCCTACACGGCGGGACTGCTGCAAAGCCTCGTTCCCTTCGGTCTGCACCATTCCGTGGAGGCGCTACCGGTGCTTTCCGGATCGCCGCCGGATCCCCTCAGGCCCGAACCGGGGTGCCCCTTCGCGCCCCGGTGCCCGATCGTCCGGCCCCGGTGCCGCGAAGGCGTACCCGCCTGGACGAGTGAACGGGACGGTGACACGTCGTGGAATCACCGCTGTGTTGTAGGTGGTCCCAAGAGCGCCGACCTCTTCCGTGGAGGCGAATCGTGATCCGCCTTTTGCACGTTCGCAAAGCGTACCCCCTCGATGCGGGATTCTTCGCGCGACAGGGGCGCTACGTCTACGCGGTAAACGGCGTATCCACCGAGATCGAGCCCAACCAGATCTACGGCCTGGTGGGGGAATCGGGGTGCGGCAAAACGACCACGGCGCGCCTCCTGGTGCGCATGGAAGAGAGTACCGGCGGGGAGATCTCGTTCACCGACAAGTCCGGCAGGACCTTCGATTACGCCGACCTCAAGGGCCGGACGCTCAAGGATCTGCGAAGCCGCGTACGCTACGTCTTTCAGGACCCGGCGCGCTCCCTGAACCCCAGGCTCTCCATCCGGGAAGTTCTGCTGTCCGGATATCGCTACTCTCCCCGGTGGCCCGGCCGCGAGCAGGCGGAGTCGGAAGCGGTTCAGCTCTTGCGGGACGTCGGACTCCGGCCGGAGGACATGGAGCGGCGCCCGGCGGACTTTTCCGGCGGCCAGCGACAACGCATTTCCATCGCCCGAGCGTTGATTACCCAACCGGAAGTCCTGATCTGTGACGAGGTTGTGAGCGCCCTGGACGTTTCGATCCAGGGGCAGATTCTGGGTCTCCTGCTCCGGCTCAGGGAAGAGCGCAATCTGACGATGGTTTTCATCGCCCACGACTTGGCGGTGGTGGGCTACGTGAGTGACAGGATCGGCGTCATGTACCGGGGCATCCTGGTGGAGGAGGGGCCCGCCCGGGAGATCACCGGAAACCACTCCCACCCGTACACGCGCTACCTCTTTGACGCGCTGCCCCTCCTGGGAGAGCGCCGAACCGGGCGGCGGGCACCGGCGGGCGCTGGTAAAGAGGGGATGCCCGCCGAGCCGGCGGTGACAACGGGCAGCGCCGGGACGGGGCAGCGCTCCGCGGAGTCGTCCACCGACGGCGAGACCGCACGAGGCCGGGCGGCAACCGACACCGAAGTGTCGCCCTTTGCGCGCCCTTTCCTGCCTACGGTCGATCCCGTGGCGGAGGGGGAAGATCCCGGGATGGGCGAGATTGGACCGGGCCACCGCGTGGCCCGTGCTTTTGGGGACGGTGGCGACTACGGTTCGAGCGGAAAGAGCACGTCGTAGGGAGTACCCTCCCGGGACCGTTCCATCATGGGAGCGACGGTTTCACGCCATACCTGATAGTGCTCCGTCTCTTTGTGCGCCAACGCCGCCGCGGGGGATCGGTACATTTCGTACAGGAGGTATTCCCCGGGATTCTGTTCGTGTTTCAAAACGTCGAATCGGACCACGCCCGGTTCGCTCAACGATCCTTCGTGGTTGGCCCGGGTGGCCCTCTCGAACGCCTGAATATCCGACAGACGTACCCATACCTTGATTGCGCGTACTACCATGGAAAAAGTGTATGGCACGTAGCCCCTTTTGTGAATGGATCGGAACCGTCACACAGCGCCGTCTTTGTCTACGGAGGAGCCCGGTAGTGCGCGCGCGCCTCGCCGCGGTTCTGACCGCACCCATTGTAGCCGTCCTCTCCTCCTGTTACGTAACGGTTCAGGGCTCCGCCTTTCTACGGGACCAGGCGCGCTCCCGCCCGGTGGAGCGCATCAGGGAGCCGACGGCCACCGAGCGGGAGCTATTTACGCGGGTAGAGGAGATCAGAACGTACGCGGAGCAGGAACTGGGGCTGTCCGCCGGCCGCAACTACACCACCTTTGTGCGCACGGACAAGGGGCACCTCGTATCGGTCGTGTCCGCCACCCGCGCCGAATCGTTTACTCCAAAGGTGTGGCGCTTCCCGGTGGTCGGCGCCGTCCCCTACAAGGGCTTCTACCGGGAAAAGAGCGCCATCCGTCTGGCGCGACGCCTCAGCGACCAAGGGTATGACGTCTACCTCCGGCGTGTGGACGCCTTCAGCTCCCTTGGCTACTTCCGTGATCCGCTCTATTCGTTTATGGTGGGGTACTCCGACGCCCGGCTGACGGAGCTGATCATCCACGAAATGGCCCACGCCACCCTCTGGATAAAGGACGGCGGCGATTTCAACGAGCAGTTTGCCACCTTTGTGGGACGGGAGGGGACGCGGCGTTTCCTGACGGCCCGCCGTGGTGAAGAGGCGGCGCAGGCGTACCTATCGCACCTCGTTGACCGGGACACCTTCCGTGATGACATCAACCGTCTCCGAGCGGACCTGGAGGCGCTGTACGCGGCCGGCCTGCCCCGGGAGGAGACGCTCGCCAATAAACAAGAGACGATCGCCCGGTTTGCACGCGCCTTCGCCGGCAGCTACGACGAACGGTACCGGTCACAGGCGTATCGGGCGGCGTTCGACGGCCGGATGAACAACGCCTACATCGATCTGTGGCGCACGTATACGAGCGGCTTGGACCGGTTCTACGGCTACCTGGAAGAGCACGACGATGACCTAAGGGCCACCATCGGCTGGGTGATTTCAAACGCAGAGCACATCGTGCACAATCGCGAACCATGAACGACGTATTGGCATCCACCACCTCGATTACACTCCCGATTCTCCTGCTGATTGCCCTGGGCGCATTCCTGCGCATCCGCGGAACGGTCACGGAGGCGGGAGTGGATCAGTTCAAAAGGGTGATCGTCCGCGTTGCGCTTCCGGCGGTCCTCTTCTCCTCCTTCCTGACGGTGGAGTTCGATGCCTCCTACCTGGGACTGATGGTGTACGTGCCGCTCCTCTGTTTTGCGTTGCTCGGGGCCGGTGTTCTCTTTGGGCGGACGCGGTCCGCCCGTGAATACAGCCCCTACCTGATGACGGGATTCGAGTTCGGTATGCTCGGGATCACGCTCTTCGCGACCGCCTTTGGGATGGACAACGTGGGCGTGATCGGCATCGTTGGGCTTTCCCACGAGTTCTTCATCTGGTTTGTCTACGTCTCGTTCCTCGAAGCGAAGCGGGGAGACCGCCGCTCCTTTGCCGGAACGGTGCGTTCTTTCGCCTCGTCGCCGGTCATCATTGCCATCGTGTCCGGAACGCTTCTGAACGTCCTTGGAGCGGGTCCGTGGTTCAAGGCCGCCCTTGTTCCGGCGGCCCTCCTCAAGACGATGGAGTACCTAAGCGGTCTGATTGCGCCCACCATTCTTATCGTCGTCGGGTATGGCATGCGAATCGACCTCAGGGGCATCGGTGAGGCGCTCCCCACCGTCCTGGTCCGGGCCGCCCTTATCGCCGTGGTCGCCTTTGTGCTCAACCCGCTGGTGGTAGGCGTGCTCGGTTTGCCGACGATCTTCCTGGCGGCTCTCACAACCTTTGTGATTCTGCCGCCGCCGTACATCGTCCCGCTCTTTGTTCCCGCCGGCCGGGAAGAGCAGATGGCCTTCTCCAATAACGTACTATCGATCTACACGGTGCTCTCCATCGCGGCGTTCCTCGTCTACGTGGCCACCACCGTCGCGTAGCAATTTTTATTATGGACGGAGGGCGACAAGCCCTCCGACGAAATTGTCTCTATCCAGACAAGAAGCAGTTCGGATTTTGGCGATTATATTGCCGATAGAGTGGATGTATCACCAGGCGCGCCCGGAAGGAAGAACAAAACGCGTCTCTGCAGCGCAGCGAAGCCAAGCGTTTTGTT
>JANQHT010000121.1 GCA_028282545.1 Spirochaetales bacterium | reverse complement strand
GTTGTGGGAGACCTCGGGGCACCTCGATTTCTACAACGAGAACATGTACTCCCCCATGGAGCTGGACAACGCCGACTACTACGCCAAGCCGATGAACTGCCCCTTCCACATTCTCATCTACAAGACGCAGAAGCGGAGTTACCGCGAACTGCCGCTCCGATGGGGTGAACTGGGAACCGTCTACCGCTACGAGCGATCGGGAGTCCTGCACGGGCTCTTGCGCGTGCGCGGGTTTACCCAGGACGACGCCCACATCTTCTGCACGCCCGATCAGATCGAAGAGGAAATCCGCGAGGTCTTGCGCTTTTCCCTTCACATGTGGAACGCCTTCGGGTTTACCGATATCAAGGCGTACCTGGCGACGCGTCCGGAAAAAGCGGTCGGTGATCCCGCCGACTGGGACCGCGCCACGGAGAGCCTGCGGAAGGCCCTTGACGAGCGGCAGATGGAGTACGAAGTCGACCAGGGGGGCGGTGCATTCTACGGCCCCAAGATCGACTTGAAGGTAACGGACGCGTTGGGCCGCGAATGGCAGATGACTACGATCCAGTTCGATTTTAACCTTCCCGAGCGCTTCGATATGACCTTTGTCGATCGTGACGGCGTGGAAAAACGCCCCTACATGGTTCACCGGGCGCTCCTCGGGTCATTGGAGCGTTTCTTCGGCGTCTTGTTGGAACACTACGGCGGTGCGTTTCCCCTGTGGCTCGCGCCGGAGCAGGTGGTGGTCGTTCCCGTGGCGGAGGCGTTTGCCGACTACGCCACCGAGGTGGCCCAGGCGCTTTCCGCGGTCGACATTAGGGTTCACGCCGATCTCAGCGATAACCGAATGAACGCCAAGATCCGGAATGCCCAGACGCAGAAGGTTCCGTATATGCTGGTGGTTGGGCAGGACGAAATGGACTCGCGGCAGGTCAGTGTACGCCTCCGGTCCGGCGAACGCGAGCAGGGTGTCGCCCTCGAGGAGCTTCGAGACCGCCTGCTCCAAAAGATCGCGGACCGGGAGGAGATCTAAGTCATGGCCACCCCTATAGGATCAAGCGCCGACGCGATCGGCCGACTCAAGGAGCTTGACCGCGAGGCGCGGCGATTCGAACATATCGGGGCTCTCCTCGGTTGGGACCGGGAAACGGGTATGCCCCCCCGGGCGATCGAAGAGCGAGCGCACCAGGAGGCGCTCATTTCGGCCCTCCATCACGAGAAGATCACGGCCCCCCAGGTCGGTGAGCTGCTCGAACACGCCACCGCGGAAGAGGGGACACTCGACGCGGCGTTCCTCACCGTCAAGCGTCGCGAGTACGAGAAGAACACGCGCGTCCCCACCGAGTTCGTAAAGGAGATGACGGAGCTCACGAGTCGCGCCCAGGCGGTATGGGCGACGGCCCGCGCGGAAAACGATTTCCCCGCCTTCGAGCCCTTTTTGGACCGCATCGTGGAGATGAACCGGCGCCTATCGGACTACCTGGGATTCCAGGATCACCCCTACGACGCGCTTTTGGACCAGTACGAGCCGTATGCAACCACCGCCGAGATCGATCGCGCCTTCTGTGACCTCGAGGCGGGACTCGTACCCCTCGTTGCGGCGATCGCCGAGGTGCGGCCGCCCGACGACTCCTTTCTCCGTCACCGATACCCGGCCGACGGTCAGGAACGGTTCAGCCGCGAACTTATGGTGGCTCTCGGGTACGACCTCGAGCGCGGCCGCCTGGATCGATCGGCGCACCCCTTTACCACCACCCTGGGGGCCCAGGACGTACGGATTACCACGCGATACCAGGAGGATTTCCTCCAGGGTTCTCTCTTCGGAACGATTCACGAAACGGGTCACGCCCTGTACGAACTGGGGATGCCCGCCGAGTTGCAGGGCACGCTCCTTGCCGAGGGGACGTCGCTGGGTGTCCACGAATCGCAGTCGCGCCTATGGGAGAACATGATCGGGCGAAGCAGGCCCTTCTGGATCCACTGGCTTCCCCGGCTGCAGGCGATCTTCCCGACTCAGCTCGAGGGAGTCTCCGTGGATCAGTTCTATCGTGCGGTGAACCGCGTTGCACCGTCTCACATCCGCGTCGAAGCGGACGAGGTCACCTATAGCCTGCACGTGATACTCCGGTTTCGCCTGGAGGTAGCGCTGATCTCCGGCGACCTATCGGTCAAGGACGTCCCCGAGGCGTGGCGCGCCACGTCGCGGGCGCTCCTGGGGATAGCGCCCGAGAGCGACTCCACGGGCGTCCTCCAGGACGTGCACTGGTCGTTTGGCGGCTTTGGGTACTTCCCGACCTATGCGCTGGGCAACCTCTACGCGGCCCAGCTGCTCGATGTAATCCAGCGGGACATCCCGGACCTCTGGGACCGGGTTGAAGAGGGTGACACGTCGCAGGTGCTCGCGTGGCTACGCTCGCACGTACACGCAGCCGGTTCCACCCGTCGTGCCAGGGAGTTGATGAAGGATGTCACGGGCCGGCCCCTGGGTGCCGAATCCTTCCTATCGTACCTCACGTCCAAGTACGGAGAGATATACCGCTTGTGACGATCGTATACGGTCCGGCGACGGCAACGGCTCTCCTGGTCGCAGGTGCCCTCCTGCCGTTTCTCTACCGTATGCGGCGCGCGAACCGGCCCATGCGGCTGCGGGCCTACCGCCGGTACTGGACGCCGATCCTACTCGCCGGCGCGATCGCTTCGGTGGGAGTCGTGGTCGTTGCGGTCGGTCCCGCCGTGACCGCCGTTGCGCGCCGCCTGGGGATGTACACGGGAGGCGCCTTTCTGTCGGCGCTCCTGATCCTGCGCCTCCCACCCATTGCCCGACGAGTGGTCCTGGGCGTTGTGATCGTTGTGGCAGGTACTCCGTTTGTTCTCCTTGCGGATTGGGAGACACCGCCCGCCGTCAGGACCGTTCGCTACGATGGGTCCCTCCCGTGCGATACCGTCAATCGTGAAACGGTGGACCTGGAACCGGGCGCAACCGCGCGGGTGGACACCGTGGCGTTCCTCCTGAAGGTTGACGGCTCCCGGGAGAGCGCGGAGCCGGTTGGTCGTTGTGTTTCGATCGTTGTCGCTTCCGTTCCAGAGGAGCTCTGGTGGATCGGTCGCAGGCCCCTTGTACGCCGCCGGGTACCCCTTGGCCCCGCCTGGACAAGGGATGTTGTTACCGCTGTCGAGTCGCTGATGGTGCGGGCAGGTCTGGTGCGGACGGAGACGCTTGTAGTCAGGTTCGGTACCGATTCCCGCTTTGTCCCGCGCGGACGCTACACGCTGCTCATTGACGTGCTGTATCCGTCCGATATGTGAAGTGATGATGGTCACCCTCTATCGCCGCGAGCCGGACGGTTCCACGCGATACGTGACGATTACCGATCGTCAACGGCATCTGTTCGGGTATCCCACGCTCACCGTTATCGACGGAAAGGACTTCTTTCTCGTCCGCGAACGCCACCATACCTACGCCGACGAACCGGAGCAGCAGCGCTCATTCCAGGGAATCCTCAAACGAAGACTCGCCCGCGGGTATTCTGTGCTCTATTCGTACTTTCGGGCCGAGGGACCCTTCAGACGCTCTCGGGATCTGCTCGATCAGCAGTTTTCAGCATGGACGGAGGGCGACAAGCCCTCCGACGAACATTGTCTATAGCCAAACAAAAGGCAGTTCGCATGGTGGAGATTCCATTGCCGATAGAAAGAACCTATCCATAGGTGCGCCCGGAACGAAGAAAAAACGCGTCTGTGCAGCGCAGCGCAGCCAAGCGTTTTTTCTTCGAACCGTGCCAAGGTGATGTGATTTCCACCATACGAACTGCTGCTGCTCGAGCGAAGCGGTTGACACCTACCGCGGCGCTCCGTAGCATGGCGCCGTGAATCCTGCCAACGCCGTGACAAGCTTCAGACTCTTTGCGAGCCCGCTTTTCTTTGTCGCGGCGGCCCTTCCGGCGTGGACCGGACGCTTCGAATACCTTTCGGTCGTCTCGCTCTGGGTCCTCTTCGTCGCCATCGAGATCACCGACGTTCTTGACGGCGCCGTTGCACGCCGGATGGGACTCGTCTCCGACATGGGAAAACTGCTCGATCCCTTCGCCGACGTAATCTCCCGGCTGACCTACTTCGTCGTATTCGCGCTCCTGGACGTGATGCCCGGTTGGATGGTCATCCTCGTAATGTACCGGGAGATCGGGATCATGTTCGTGCGGATGGTGATGTACCGCGACGGAATCGCCCTGGCGGCGCGGCGCGGCGGGAAGGCCAAGGCCGTTGTGTACGCGACGGCCGGTGGTTTCGGTATTCTCGTGGTCACCGCGCGTTTCGTCGGATGGTCTCCCGAAGTGCTCGTGCGCCTGGAGCGTGGGGCGGTCGCACTGTTCGGCGCGGCGGTGCTCTTCGCATGGGTCTCCTTCATCGACTACCTCGTTGTTTTCCGCGCCCACGCGCGCGATCGCTCCCGTTCCTAGACGATAACCCCTTTTGCGTGTTTTTTCGGAAAACACTTTACATGTTTGGCGTATTTGTGTATGTTGTCCGACATAATTGTATGATTTGACCGAAAGCGCTACATCGGCGATATTTTCGACTCAATTCGTACCGATCACGTATGGAGGTGTGACATGAAAAACGCCAAGGAAGTACTTGACGTCATTCGATCGGAAGACGTCAAGTTTGTCGATCTACGCTTTATGGACTTTCCCGGGATAGCGCAGCACTTTACCGTGCCCGCCACGGAGATCGACGCAGATACCTTTAGCGAGGGCATTGGGTTCGACGGTTCCAGTATTCGGGGCTGGCAGGCGATCAATGAATCGGACATGCTCGTGAAACCGGTTGCGGAGACCGCGTTTATCGATCCCTTTATGCAGGCCAAGACGCTCGTCATGATCTGTAACATCGCGGATCCCTTGACCGGTGATGACTACACGCGGGACCCCCGCAACATCGCCCGCAAGGCGGAGAACTACCTCAAGTCATCCGGCATCGGCGATACGGCCTCGATCGGACCGGAAGCGGAGTTCTTCATCTTTGACGACATTCGTTACGACCAGAACCCCCAGAGCGGGTACTTCTACCTCGATTCAGTCGAGGGATCGTGGAATACCGGCCGCGACGAAGGCCCGAACCTGGGCTACAAGCCGCGTGCCAAGGAGGGGTACTTCCCCGTTCCGCCCAGTGACAGCCTCCAGGACATACGTAGCGAGATGGTGCTGCTCATGCAGGACCTGGGACTCGAGGTCGAGGCGCACCACCATGAAGTCGCCTCCGGCGGCCAGTGTGAGATCGATATGCGCTTCTCGCCGCTCCTCTCGATGGCGGACAAGATGACGAAGTACAAGTACGTCATCAAGAATGTCGCCCGTCGCCACGGGAAGACGGTCACCTTTATGCCGAAGCCGGTGTTCATGGATAACGGGAGTGGGATGCACACGCACCTTTCGATCTGGAAAGGCGACAAGAACCTCTTCTTCGGCGACGGATACGCGGGTCTTTCCGAAACGGCGCTGCACGCGATCGGCGGTGTACTACAACACGCCCCCGCCGTTCTCGCCTTCACCAACCCGACCACCAACAGCTACAAGCGACTGGTCCCGGGTTACGAGGCGCCGGTGAATCTCGCCTATTCGCGCCGAAACCGGAGTGCCGCGGTGCGGATTCCGATGTACTCGAACAGCGAAAAGTCGAAGCGCTTCGAGTTCCGTTGCCCCGATCCGTCGAGCAACCCTTACCTCGCGTTCAGCGCCCTTCTGATGGCCGCGATCGACGGAATCCAGAACAAGATTGATCCCGGTGAGGCGCTCGACCGAAACATCTACGACCTCGCCCCGGAGGAGGCGGCCAAGGTTCCCACGACACCGGGCAGCCTCAAGGAAGCGCTTCTGGCGCTCCAGGGGGACCACGAGTTCCTGCTCACGGGTGATGTCTTTACCGAAGACGTTATCGAGACGTGGATCGAGTACAAGATGGAAGAGGAAGTGCAGGCGCTGGACCTTCGTCCGCACCCGTACGAGTTCATGCTCTACTACGACATCTAGTCACAATGATGTGAACGCCCCGCACGCGGAGCGGTCGTTCACCAGGCAAGCGCATCGCGCACGCGAGAAGGCGATCGAACAGGCGCCTGATTCAATGCGGGAGATCTTAGCCGAGGTCTGGCAGCTCTCGCGATTGATTCCCCAACGCCCGCCAGGCGATGGCCTGAGCGGGCTGGTTGCCGGCGGGTTGTCGGATTCGGGGCGCGCTACGTTTCTCCCTTTTCGCCGGAGCGGTAAGACTGGCGTTCGGTCAGGAAGAACCAGATGTCCTTCATCGTGTGTTCCAGTGATTCTTCGTCCCACACGATCATTGCAGCGTTTTCCGGTATCAAATCGGCCGCCTTCTCGATCGCCGCGACGCCGTCCTCCGTCAGCGTCTCCTCGCCAAGGACGACGAGATAGTCGCGATCCGGACGCCACTCATGGTCCACCGGGAGGCTTGTATCGCCTGCGACAAAAAGAAGCTCGACCGTCTGGCCGTGCCCACGGTGACGAACGGTCACCGCGGTTGAACTCTCCTCCAGTAGGGCGTAGTCAAGCTGCGCGAAGTAGTTGAGCAATGACTCCATTGGTCGCGCCTGCATCACTTGACGTCGGCCTTTAGTTCGTCCATCTCGATGCCCTTGCGTTTCGCAAAAACCTTCGGAATCTGGGAGACGCCGAACAGGACGATTCCCGCGATGACGAGCTTGACGAACAGGGCTCCGGTGAATCCGTTTTCGGCAATGTCGCCGGCCATGTAGGCGTAGATGAAGGCACCTGGCGCCATCGTGATCAGCGAAATGACGGAGAAGGTGACCACGTTTATGTTCGTGAGCCCGTAGGCGTAGTTCTGAACGTTGTACGGGAAAACGGGAACGAGGCGCGTAAGGATCAGGAAGTCTCGGCCGTTCTTCTCCACGCCCGCTTCGATCTTTTTGAAGATCGGGTTTTCACCGAACTTGCCGACGATTAAGTCTCTGGCGATGTACCGCGCGATGAGAAACGCTACGGTCGCCCCGATCGTCGCGCCGATCAGTGAGATGATTCCACCTCGTACCGACCCGAAAACGATCCCCGCAACGAGGGTTGGGATCGTGGCCGGAATCGAGAAGACCGCAATAACAACGTAGATCAAGACGTAGATCGCGTATCCCAGCACGCCGTAGCTTTCGATAAACGCTTTGAACGCATCGTAGTCTTTCATTAACTCGAATAGACCCGTTGCGCGGAGCCCAAAAAACGCCGCCGCCAGGACGGCGACGATTACGATTGCTTTGATCAGTTTTGCCATGGTTTCCTTCCGAGCTAGCGCATCGCGTGAACGATGCCCCGTTTGGCCTTGTATCGATTCACCCACGATTTTATCGGGCTCGCCAGGACGTCCATCGGGGAGTCATCCCCTTCGTTGACTACGGGACCCCAGATGAGATCGAGGATGTGCCACGCTTTCGCTCCGCCCTTCAAAAGCGACGACCGACACGCGGCGCAGTAGACGACGACGTTCTCTTTCTCCAGCGTCTCCACGCGCTTCACCATCACCTTTTGGGCGATTTCCGGATTGACCGGAACGACCATTCCGCCGAACCCACAGCACCGAGTCCTCTCTTTTGCGTGCTTCGACTCGTGGACCTGGTAGCCGAGTTGGTCCATGATCCAGCGGACGCCGTCTTGGAGTTCTTCTTCGTACCGCGTTGAACAGGAGTCGTGAATGGTGAAGACGATGTCGCTGTCGGCAGCTTTCCCCTTCAAATCGTCGGGGAACCCGATTTTGGGCCACAACGCCCAGAGCGACGTGACCGGGGTGGAACTTGCTTCCTTGAGTGTCAGGAAGCAGCTCTGACAGGCGACGATCATATCTTCGATTCCCATATCGTCCATGTCGGCTTGAAGTCCGGCAAACCGCTCTTTGAACAGATCGTATTGTCCCACCGCTTTCGTGGGCTTCCCACAACACTTCTGAACGGCTGAAAAGTGTGGAAAGGTCGCGTTCAGGAATTCGATCGTTTTCGCGACCGCCTCCGGATTGTAGGAAGGGAGGCTGCATCCGGGCATAAACCCGTACCGTTTCTCTTTGGTGACCATATCTGCCATTACTTCTTGCGCCCCCTGATTTTGGTTGTGAAGAATTTCGAGAAACCGAGGAGTTGATGGAGTTTGATCACCTTGTGACCTTTCATCGGGGACTCCCCACGGTTTGCGGCGACAAAGTCCTTTCTGCTCCCCACGAACACCTTCTTTAGCTGGAATTCGTGGGGACACACGATGGTGCAGTTGTCGCAACCGTTGCACGAATAGGCGAGTAGCGGGTCCATTTCACCGCGATTGACCAACGGATCGAGGATATCTTTTGGACACGACCCGAACTCGTTCATCATCACGCACTCTCTCATGCATAGTCTGCATTCGCACTTAAGGCATCGTGAGGCTTCCTTAAGGGCCTGCTCATCGGAAAAGCCGGTGTCGCATTCATCGAAATCGCGCTTTCTGACCCGCGGGTCTCTTAGGTTGGGGCTCAATCGCGGAAGATCTTCGGTCCCTTCGGGGATAGGAACGTCCAACTTTGTTCCGTACGAGAACTCGCGCGAGAAATCTCGCCCGTCATCAAGGGTGCGTCCGGTCAAGTAGCGGTCCGCCGACAGACCTGCCTTCCTCCCATAGGCCATCGCCTCGATGACGATGTTTGTTCCCGCCGCATCGCCGGCGACAAAGACGTTTTCCATCGATGTCGCGAGTGTGTTTGCATCGACGACGTAACGACCACCCTGCTTTTGCTCAAGGGCGCCCGAGGTGATGTCTTCAACTTTTTGTCCGGTGGCGAATATCACCGTGTCAACGGAGAACTCCTTCGTTTCGTCCCCATAACACGGATTGAAGCGACCCGATGCATCGAACACGGAGAGTACCCGGCGAATTCGAATACCCGTGACACGACCGTTTTCGACGTAGATCTCGTCGGGTCCCCACCCGGCGTTGAACGCGACGCCCTCTTCCTTCGCCTCCCGAATCTCCTCTTCCGAGGCGGGGAGCGTCTCGTCGTCCTCCAACGAACACTGAACAACCGCGTGTGCACCGATTCGCCAGGACGAACGGGCGCAGTCCATTGCCACGTCGCCGCCACCGACCACCATGATTCGTTTACCGGCTCGGGGAAAGGAGCGTGTCAGGCTGATTTCCCTGAGGTAATCGGCCGCCGAAAAGACGCCCTCAGCGTCGTGTCCGGGGACGGGTACGATACTTCCTTTGTGGGCCCCATGCGCAAGAATCACCGCATCGTAATCTTCTCTTAATGAATCGAGCGTAACGTCTTTCCCGACCTCGACGCCAAATTCGAACTGAACACCCAGGCTGGTCAAATAAGTGTACTCGTGATCGATGATGTTTCGGGGAAGGCGGTACTCGGGGATACCTACCCGCATCATACCTCCCACCACGTCCAGTTTTTCGAGAATGGTCACGTCGTGACCGGAACGGGCAAGCTCAATCGCCGCCTGGGCCCCGGATGGACCTGCGCCAACGACGGCAACGCGTTTTCCCGTAGCATCCGCCTTTGTCAGATCCCACAGCGACTCATCGTCGGCTCGTTCAGCCGCGAATCTCTTTAGCGCCGCGATCGAAATAGGCTCGCCGTACTCCGTACCGCGCCGGCACTTTGCCTCACAGGGGTGGGCGCAAATTCGCCCGAGGGTGTTGGGGAGAAACAACTTCTCCCGGATCAACTTCAAGGACTCTTCAAACTTCCCCTCTGCGATCAGGTTAACGTAGCCTTTTGCGTCCGTGCTCATCGGGCACGCGCTCATGCACGGGGCGTCTTCCAACCCCATGCACTTGTTGACCACGGTCCCGGCCGTGTCGATCACGGCGTCTGAAAACTTGATGTCCGCCATTGCTGCTCAGATCCAATATCCGGTTGATTAGCTGGAGGTTCCGTTGATTACGTCGACGCTGCCGTCCTGCTCGTAATGGGCGTAGCTCCATTCGATCCAGGAACCGTCGTAGTTGTACACTTCTTCGACACCCAGAACGTTCATCAAGACCATCGTCGTATGGGCGGAACGAACTCCCGACTGGCAGAACGCGATTACGTTCTTTCCTTCTATGACGTCGCCGTAGATCGCCTCGAGCTCCGCCCTCGTTTTGAGCGTCGAATCTTCGTTGTTTGCGCTGGTCCAGTTGATGTGAACCGACGTCGGAATGGCACCGGGGCCAAAGGCGCCGCCCTTGACCGAGGAACCGTCGTGCTCTTCCGGGGTACGCGTGTCGATGATCACCCACTGGTCATCCTCGATCGCCGCCTTGACCATTTCCATATCGGCAGACGCAAAGCCGGCCGGCTTCGGCGCCGTGTAACCGGAGGCCTCGACGGTGGGGTTTGCGTCTCCGGTGGGGTACCCCGCGCCCGCCCAGGCGTTCAATCCGCCGTCCAGCACGCGGACGTCGTCATGACCAAGCTGCTTGATCTGCCACCAGAGGCGGGCCGCGTCGTGGTGACTCCCCGAGGCGTAGACGACGATCATTGACCTCCTGGTGGCACCCGCATTCGACAAGATCGTTTCCATCTCTTCCCCGGTGTTTCTCATTCCGCCGTAGGGATAGGCGCTCTCTTCCGCGGAATAGTCCGGCCGCCAGAAGGTGAAGGAACCTGCGATGGGCGAGGCCATTTTGGTCGGGTTCAACGATCCGAGCACGACCACGTCTGCGCTTTCGTCATTCATCAGCTCGTTGAGTTGATACGGAGTGATAAATGCATCGGCGTTTGCGTACTGTTCGATTTTTTGCGCCTGCTCCGAGGTGTCAACAACGACCTTTTGACTTCCAAAATAGGTGACCGCGCCAAATACAACGCCTGCAACGATGACTACCGCGACGACACCAACAATAACCTTGTTCTTCATCGGACTTCCCCCTTGAGAAAATACTATTCAGCTATATATTGAAAATAATGTTACCGTTATTGCAATAAAAACGCAATAGAAAATTTTATTATTACTGTTGGTTAAACAATGATTTGTTGTATAAATAAATCATAAAAAATCTATTTATTAATATATTTAGTGCAATAAAAATGTCTCTGTGCTCTTAAGATAAACACGTGTATGTCGAATACCCGGACCACGGCGGCACAATGCGCTTTGCCCGTCTCCCCGATTTTTCAGCGGCCTGCAGAGTAGGAGGTGGTGCTAGGAGATGGTGAGAAACGATTCGTAGTACGCCCGCACCCTGGTGAGTGTTTCCGAAAGGACCATAGCCAGGGATTCAGCGGATTCGTTCGGTCCCAGAACGACCGCGCTTAACTTGGCCAGCTCCCGCGGTTCTCTAGGGATCGCGTGGAGCTGCCGGTCGCCGTAGACCTGCAGAAAGTGCTCTATGCGCCGGAGAAACACGTAGTCCCGCCGCAATTCGCTTGCCGTGCGCATGTCGAATATCCCGACCTCTTCGAGCTTTTCGATTCCAACCAGCGTGCTCCCGGTAAAGAGTTCGGGGAAGAGGTGATGATGCATCATCTGTTCCGCCTGGACGAGGAACTCGATGTCCCGAATCCCACCCTCACCGTTCTTGATGTCTCCCGTTTCTTCGGCCCGGTGTTCCGAGACCGCCCGCTGCCGGAGGTGCCGAACGGTGGCGACGATCTGGGATCGATCGGCCTTTGCCAAGCGCGCCGCAAAAATAGCGCGCAGGCCGTTCGTGAATTCCGCTGCAACGTCCAGATCGCCCGCCACGGGGGAGAGTTTCAGGAGCGCCTGCAGCTCCCACAGTTCCGCTTCCCGCTCGTAGTAGGCGAGTGCCGTGGGCAGCGCGTAGACGAGGCGCCCCGCGTCACCGTAGGGGCGAAGCCGCAAATCGACGCGGTAGGCTCGCCCCTCCTCGGAGAAGTCTGAAAGGTCCCGTACAACGGCCCGGAAGGCGCGACCGTACGCATCCTCCTCGGAGGAGTTCCCCCGATACACCGCAAGCAGGTCGATATCGGAACTGTAGTTCAATTCGCCGCCGCCCAGTTTGCCGAAGGCGAGGATCGCCATCTTCCCGGCCGTCCCGTCCAGCGGTCCCGTCTCGGCGACGGCATCGATCGACGCCCGGGCAAGGGCCGAGATTTCCGTGATGGTCTCGGTGAAATCGCCGGCCAGACAGATATCCCGCGCTCCGATTCGAAGTATCTCCCGTTTCCGGAAACGTCGCAGGCGGTTGAGGCGATCCGACCGGTCACCGGCCTGCCGAAGTTCTTTGGTCAGTTCCTGAACCAGGACGCGATGGAACCGCGGCCGGGCGATAACGTCGGGGTCCGTTATCCAGGAGAGGAACCGGGGCGTCCTGATAAGCGTGTCCGCCAGGAACTGACTTCCCGAGAAGATCGTCAAGAGCACTTCGATTTTTCGCGGCTGGGCAAGCAACTCGTCGAAGTGCGCCGCCCGATCCTCTAATTGCGCCGCAAACCGCTCCCAGTTGTTGACGGCCATGTCCGGATCGCTTGTTCGCTGCAGGTAATCCCAGGCAACCACGATCAATCGTGCGAATCGCGCCGCTTCACCGCCGGCCAACCGGCGCAGGTTCTGGACGCCTCGGTCCGGCTCGTGGAATCCTACGTCTCCGAGCAAAGAGGCACTCCACTCCTCGCCGACCGCTTGCGAGAGAACGAGGTCCGCCGGGTTGCCCGCGGAGGTTCGAGCAACCGACTCATCACCAAGGTGGCGTTCCACAAAGGTGCGTACCATCGCCGTATGAATCTCGAAATCGACGCGCAACTGCTCTTCCGCCGAAAGTGTCTGGGCGTCGGCGTATCCCATCCGTCGTGCCAGGTGTACAAACTCGGGGGTCTTGAACTCGGGCAGAAAGAGGTCGTTCGCGTTTCCGCGCAGCATGCGGAGCCCGTTGATAAGGTTGCGCAGGAAGCGGTAGGCGGCCACCATTCGATCCGCTTCCTCCCGGTCGATCGTTCCCGCCTCCGAAAGTGCCCGTAGCGTGGCGTGAATACCGGGGTTCCGCAGGGCGGGGTTCGTCCCCCCGTGCTGTACCTGCAGCAACTGAACGTTGTACTCGAGATCTACCAGCGCACCGGCGCTGAACTTGGCGTTCACCCTGCCCGGCGTCGTCTTTTCGTGAATCTGGCGAAGACGCATTTCGCGTATCTCCGCCACATCTATGGGGCCGTAGACGATCTGGTCCCGGATCGCCGTCACCTGTTCTCCCAGCTTGGTGCTGCCGGCAATCGCCCGGAGCCTCGTCAACGCGAGACGCTCAACGGCGTGCGCTTTGCCGCCCGAACCGAAATACGATACGAATGAATCGAGGTGGACCGCCTCAGGACCGTCTTTGCCGAAGGGGCGCAGCCTGAGGTCCACGCGGAAGATCCCTTCCCGCTTTGCTTCGATGATCTGCGACGCGGACCGTACCAGGCGCTCGAAATACTCGCGGTTCTGAATGTGCCGTTCGGCGCCGTCCGTTTCGCCCTGATCGCTGTACACAAAAAGGATCTCCAGGTCCGAAGCGTACCCCAGGGCGCTCCCACCCAGTTTCCCCAGGCCGAAGACCGCGTACTCCGCCGGCAGCCCCGCGGCGGTGCGCGGCGTGCCGAAATCACGGCGCAACTCCTCTTCCGCCAGTGTAAATGCGGCGTCAACAACGAGTTCCGCCAGCCGCGTGAGGCGATGGCTGAGGAAGAAGAAGTCGCTGTTTCGGCGCAGGATGTGATCGGCATCGATACGGTACGCCTCGTGGTCCTTGAAGGCGTTGAGCGCGGCCACCTTGCCGGCAAAGTCGTTGGCGGCGGCCACGGAAGCGTGTAGACGGCCCGCCAGCTCCTCTCCCGGTGTACTGAGCAGTTGGTGCTGGTTGTCGTACTTGAGCACCGGAAGCAGGTTCTCGTACTGGAGGCGGATGAAGTCCTCCCAGAGAAACGTGCTCGCGCCGAGCAAACGCGCCAGTTCCCCCATTCGGCCGGGATCGGCGAGCAGTTCCATGATCTGTTCGCCCGCCGCCGCGCCGGAGACCATACGCGTCAGCTCTTCGAAGCGGGCGAACGCCGCCGGCGGATCTGCCGCCTGCGGGAGGGCGTTGGTGAACTCCTTGGTCAGCACCACCGCCAGGCGAATCTGGTCCAGCTTGGCGGTGGCGGTGATCGAGTCGCCCCGCGGATCGGTAATCCAGAAGCGATCCGATATCGCCTTCCCCCGCGTTTCGATTTCAACGCGATCGATGATAACGCCGTTGAAGCTCAACGCCGTGGAGAGCGAAAAGAGAAAAAACGGCGTATCCTGCGACTCGACCGTAAGGGCGGTGCCGTCGTCCTGGGAGATGTCGATCTGGATCGGGAGAAGCGCCCCCGATTGTGCGCCGGGGTCCATGGAACGAGCCACCAGTTCGATGACCGCCTGGGAGGGGTCGTCGCTTCCGAGGATCGTAACGATCTGATCCTGGAGCGAGCGAATCCACGCATCGTAGTCGGCAACGACCGCGTCGCCGACAAAAGTGTCGATCGCCACACCGGAGGCGGCGGTGAACACGTGGCCTTCGACGATATTGAACCCAACCGCACCCAACACGCCTGAGCAGATACTGAAGAAGCCGGGCCGGTCGTACCCGCAGATCGTGACGCCCACGCGGCTGCCCTGCCGTTCACCGGGGAGCACCAGGAGCGGCGTCTCTTCCGAAAGGGCGCGGGCCGCCTCCGCGTGACGGTCTATCTGCTCGGCCGTGTACGTTTCGAAGTAGCGCGGCGGCAGGCCTGTGATGACAGCGTCACGCTCCATCGCGTTTCTATCCGTTCTCGCGGTAGACGCGGTACTTCTTGACGAACCCTGAGGGTCGGTACGTCATTTTCGCCTGTCGCAACCCCTCGTTCCCGAGATCCTGCTCGCGGTTGATGTTCGTGAAGTGTCTGGGAAGGGTGGAGGCAAACGCCTTGTTGATGTACTGGTAGATGCCGCGGTAGCCGTCCACCGCCTTTTCGAAGTGTACGACGAATGTCCGCCCCTTTGCGATCGATTCGCCCAGGGTGTACGCGGCCGGCGTGCCGTCCACGCGGACGAGGTAGCCTTTGAGATCGAGGACGTGCCACAATTCGAGCGCTTCCCGGGCGGCCTCAAAGTCGTCAACGTCCTCCTCTCTCGATTTGTGCCAGTGCTCGAGTACCGACACGGCACCGTCAATGTTCCGGCCGGTGAGCGGCGACTCGTCGAAATTGTAGGTGTTGACAAAGGCGTTCACGTGGTTGCGTTTCTTGTGGTACTGCTTGCCGGCAAGCTGTGCGAGGTCCTTTCGCAGGTAGAGGTAATCGAAGTTGTCACGATCCTCCTCGATGACGTAGCCCGCCCGCTCGAGGTCGACTCGCTGCGAGTCGGCGTACGATTCGGGCATGCCCTTGAGATAGTCGTGATGTTCGAAGAGGGCGGGCCACAGCGCCCTGTCGTCTGGCAACCCGCAAGGGACCATAAAGAACCGCTTCCCCTCTTTGTGTCCCGAAATCGCGAGCTTGTCCCCCGGGAGGTACGACACGTGGTAGTTGTACGTTCTCCGGAAGAGGTACAACCCTGCAAAGGTGAACTCGGATACGCCGTCGGGGAGCAGGGACATACCCGGGTGGAGTTCCGAGCGCATGTCGATTGTAATCGGCGCCCATTCGGGAAAAAGCGGTATTCCCATGCGCCCAATATACGGGATGTTGCTTCCGGGAAGCAAACGCGCCTATCATTGGCCATTATGGACATCGCCAGTTTGAACGAAGACCTCCGCCGGGACGTGTTGGACCGGTTTCTTCGCTACGTACGCGTGTACACTACCAGTGATCGCCACTCCGATACGATGCCGTCCTCGGAGCGGCAGTTTGATCTGGCGCGCATGCTCGGGGATGAACTCACGGCCATGGGTATCGAAGACGTCACCGTCACCGATACGTGCTACGTTATCGCCCGGCTGCCCGCGACGACGGGAAGCACTACGGAACCCCTCCTGTTTCTTGCCCACGTGGATACCGCGCCGGACCTGACCGGGGAGAACGTTTCCCCCAGGGTTTGGGACAACTACGACGGTGGTGTTCTCGATATCGGCCACGGTTACTCGCTCGATCCCGAGGAATACCCCACGCTTCGACGGTTCGTCGGCGACACCATCGTGACGACCGACGGATCCACGCTGCTCGGCGCCGACGACAAGGCCGGGGTCGCGGAGATCATGACGGCCGCGAGCCTGCTCATTGCCCATCCGGAAATCGAACACGGCGAGATAGAGATCGTTTTTACTCCCGATGAAGAGATTGGGCGCGGCGTGGATGGTCTGGATATCGACGCACTGCACTCGAACGTGGCCTTTACCATGGATGGAGGAATCGAAGGCAGCATCGAAGCGGAGTGTTTCACCGCCTACCAGGTAACGGTCTCGATCGACGGCTACGTAATCCACCCGGGGAGCGCCAAGAACAAGATGGCCAACGCCGTCTCGATCGCAGGCCGCTTCCTTTCGATGATACCACAGTCCGAAAGCCCCGAAGCTACCGACGGTCGGGACGGTTTCTACTGTCCTGTCGAAATATCCGGCAGTTCCGGCGGGGTGAACATCGTCCTGATCGTCCGCGACTTCGACCACGAGGAAGTGCTGCGGCGTGTGAAGTTTCTCGAGACGCTGGGCGCCACAATGGAAGCCGCCTATCCCCGATGCCGCGTATCGGTTGCCTCGGAAAAACAGTACACCAATATGGCGGAGGCCCTTTCGAAGAGCCCGGAGATCATGGCATTGCTTACGGAAGCGGTGGAGCGAAGCGGTGTTGATCCGGTAATGGAACCGATACGGGGCGGCACCGACGGGGCCCGTCTTACCGAGATGGGCCTGCCGACGCCGAACGTCTTCACAGGGGGAATGAACTTTCACGGTCGATTCGAGTGGATTCCGGTGGGATCCATGGTGAAAGCCGTCCAGACGATCCTGAACGTGGTGTTGTTATGGCACGAGAAACGTGGCTAACCGGTAGAACCGTCCTCGTAACCGGAGCCAGTCGCGGAATCGGCGCGGCGATCGCGGCCGTGCTGGATGAACGCGGCGCGCGCCTGGTCCTTGCGAGCCGCTCCACATCGGACCTCGAAGACGTACGCGCGTCGCTCACGAACCGCGATATGCACACCCTGGTCCCGGTTGATCTTCGATCGGACGAGGAGCTACTGCACGTTGTCGACACGGTCACCCGTGTGGTGAAGGAGCACAATTCGTCCCTGGGTGCCGTCGTCCTCAACGCCGGGGTGGCCGTGAACGCACCGGTCGTGGAAACCACCGTGGAAGAGTGGGACGATACCTTCCGCATCAACGTGCGTGCGCCCTTTCTCCTGTGCCGCGATCTCGTTCCGCTCCTCGCCGGGGGTGATCCGCCGGGACGAGTCGTCATGATGGGTTCCGTGGTCAGTACCGCCGCGTACGTACACCAGGCGGCGTATACCGCAAGCAAACACGCGCTCTACGGCTTTTCGCGGGTACTCGCGAAAGAGGTCGCGGCGCAAGGTGTGATCGTACACAGTGTGCTCCCGGGCGGGGTCGCCACCGACCTGGTGCGCCGAACGCGGCCCGATATCGACACGGCCGATCTGATCCAGCCCGCGGAGGTCGCGCGCGAAGTGGCGCATCTCCTCGATCTGACCGGGAACGCCGTGGTCGACGAAGTGCGGATTCGCCGCCGGAACAAACAGCCAACGTAACATTGTGTTATACTTATCATTGGTGAAGTGTTGGCGACGCACACCATTGCTTCTTCTCCTCGTGTTTCTCTTCTCCTGCAGCGAGAACGTGTCGATCTTTGGTCCGGTCGAAGAGGAGACCAATTACCGCGTTGAGACCGTTCCGGACGGCTCGATTCTCTCCGGGGAGCTGACGATTCCCCTGGGACTCGAAGTACAAAACCCCGAGGCTGTTGACCTCCCCTCGGTGCTCGAAATGGAACTCTTCGATGCGGGCGGGTCAATCGTGCTTGCCACCGCCATTGAAGAGCCCTTTGCGGCCGGCGATGAAACGCCGGTGACGGTACTGCCCGATCTCGAGGACGGTGTGTACACGCTCCTCGTTCACGTTCGTCGTGAAACGGAGATTGTCGAAACGGTTGAGCGCCAGTTGTTCGTTGTAACGGGAGAATTTGACGTTGTGCAAACCGTGGTGTTCCCGCCAACCGTGGAACCCGATTCTCTCTCCATTGCTCAGGCGCAACTGGCGGCATCTGATCAATACGATCCGTTCGCGCGCTGGATCGTGGGTGATGAAGTTGTCGCTGAAGGGTACTGGCGGGAAGGGGCGGATTCGGTTTTCTTCACTACTCCCGTTGACGATGGTGTCTACGTTCTGGGCCTGGAACTCTATCCGTACGGTCCGGAGTCCGGCGTACGCGTAACCGCCGCGGCTCCTCGTGTTCACGAGGGCAACCTGGTCGTTTCGAGTGAGCGCGCCCCCGGGCCGGGAGAGTTGGGTCCGCGGGGTGAGTTCGTCGATCTTTTCCATTTCAACGGCAACACCGGAAACGCCGCACCGGACCTGCTGCATGGCGGCGACGCGCGGGCAAGCGAGGACGCCCGTGTCATGATCGAGAACGGCGTTTTTGGATACGCCCTCGACGGCATTGCAGAGATAGCGGTGGATCGAACGTTCATCCCGGACGCGGACGCTACGGTCGTGGCGGACCTAGTCGTTCTTCCTTTTGCGCCGGTAGACGGTGAAAGGCTCCTCCGAAGCGTTACGGACGATGGAAGCGAGTTTGCAATCCAGGTGGGCGATCCCGGGTCGATCGTCCTTCGGTACGGCGAGCCCGGGGGTTCGCCGCAGGAACGCGTCGTCCGGTTGTCCGTGGAAGCGGGCGCGCGACTGCACCTGACGGTCTTCGTGGAGAGAGTGGGCGACGATCTCTCGGTATCGCTCCTATCAGACGGTGTCCCGGCCCAACCGGTTCGTTTCGCGCTGTCCACGCTACCGGACGAGGTTGCCGCCGAGGGCGACCGGGAAGACGTTGCCGTGGAACTTGTACCGTCGCTCGCTTCAGGAACCACCACGTTCGGCGGGTTGGGTTCGGTGCGGGGTATCCTGGACGAGTTCGGAATCCGGGGCTCCTCCAACGAGGAGGCGCTTGGGGAGATACGCGACGCCTTCGTGGAACGCATGCGGACACAACACGGTGAAGCGCTGCTCCACGCGGATGCTCTTGTTCCCTTCTCGACGCTCGAACCGTACCTGATCGAGTCGGAAGCGTTTGACAAAGGCGCCGCTCTTCTGACCGTTGCGGCCGGAAGGAACGGCGAACCGGTAGCGGTGGTGGTAACCGAATCTCTCCCCGACGGCAGCGAACGAGTTGTCGAACCTACCGACGCGGGCTACCCGGTTGCGAGCGGCGTTGTCTCAGTTACACCGGAGGATGCCGACGGTACCGTGACGATCTTGCGCGTCGCCCTTGTTGAGGTCATTCCGGAATAGGAATGCGATTCCCGGGTACCCTCCTCGCGTTCCTGGCGCTGTGTCTCCTTGGATCGTGTACGTCGACTCCCGTTCCCGCTGAGGCGGGGCAAGGCGTTTCGGGTCCGTCTGCCCCGGAACCGGCTTCGGAACGGTCCGCAAGCGACGGTGCGTCGTCCGATTCCACTCAGGCGGAATTGTCGGACACAACTGGACCGGAGAACGACGACGAGGCGCCGCCGCCGGCCGTTTCACCGGACGGAGATGAGACTCCACCGGACCGCGTGACGCGTTGGCTCCCCCCGGAGCGCGCCCCGGCGCCGGCGGTGCCCTCTGCGGTCGATCGGCGTAGGCTCGCCGCCTTCGCCGCCGGTGTGCCCCTCTATCCGTCAAACGTGGTCCGTGAGGCGATCGGATCGGGACCGTACGAACGGTCACTGGTGGAGACGCTGGTATCCGCTGAGTTCCTGGAGGTGCCGCCGGCGGGAAGCGAACGAATCGGGTACGACCTGTCCGTGACGGTTCTGGGCCATACCCAGCCGAGCATTCAGAACTACTACGGTCGCGTACGAGTGACCGCTTCCGTCTTCGATCGAATAGACGGTGAAGTGATCGCGCAGACCCGTACCAACGGTCCATGGACGTTCAGCCGCGTCTCCGTGGAGGACGCACAGTTGAACTCCCTCCGGCGCCTGCTGGACGATTCCGCGCTCGAAGAGTCGATCCGCCGACGCCTGGAGGGAAGTATTGCGCGGGGAGTTTCCTACCGCGTCGCCGTCGTGGGGGATGTGCCGGCCGGGAGCGACCGGCTGATCGAGACGGTGCTGCGCGGCATCGCCCACGCCGTCGTCTCGGTCCGCGACGAGTACCTCCTCAAGGCTCACGTTCCGCCGGATCTCTTTGTTTCCCGCCTCGCCGAAGCTTTCGCGGGCGGTCCCTTTGTCGTTGAACGGGGTTCCCTGACGCGGGCGCCTTTCATTGGATATACTGAGGAATAAGCGGTGAAACGGTCCACGCAATTCGTTTCCATTCTCGCTCTTCTCGGCGTCCTCGTCTCCGTTTCCTGCGTCACTGAGCAAACGGTTGCGCCCGGTTGGATCTCCACGGTACCGACCGCGCCGGACGACGATGTGTATCTCGTTGCCTACGGGCGCGGCGCCTCGCCCGGCGGGGCGGAATCGCGTGCACTTGATGACGCCGCGCTTCAGCTCGCGGCCCGTTACGCGGCCGTGGCGGCGCCGGAAGGGGACGCCGGCGATTTCCTGCTCGACGTCGCCACGGAGCGAATCACCGCGCGTCGCCGCGACCCCGGTTCGTCCGTGTTCGAGGAGGATCGATTCTCTCGGAGGATAGATGAAACCTACGAAGTGTACCTCCTGTTTCGCCTTGACGCCGCCCTTGTCCAGGCGGACGCCCGTGACATCGCCCGCGCCGTGGTAATCCCGGCCGAACCCCCTTCGACGGGAGTGAACCGGCAGACCCTTTTGCCGCTTCAGCGCGTCCGGTACGACCTCGCGATGTTGGGTGAAGGGGCCGCCGGCGCCGTTAGTCCCGAAGATATCGTTCGCCAGGCGCGACGCGTTTCGCTGGACGTTGTACCGGATGACCTGGAGTATCGCCTGGGAGCCCTGGAGGAACTCCGGGTGACGGTACGTCTCGAAACGGATGCGCCGGAGCGGTTGGTGGTGGTCTATCCCAAAAGCTACTCCCGGAGCGGAACGCCCATCGAACATACACGGGTGGTCGTCGGCGTTGAAACGCAAACCGTTCGAATCGTTCCGCCGGAACGCGTGGGCGAGCACCGATTGATCGTCGAGCCGGAGTTCCTTCGCGACGCCCTAACCGCAGCCTCTGCCGACGGGGCGAACGACGCGGTTCTGGACGCGGTTCGTACCGCCCTCCAACGGGAGATCACCGTTCTGGCGTCTTCCTCTGCCGCCACCGTCCCTACCGCCGTGGTCGTGGTCGACGCCGATATCGTCCAAAACCCGATCTCGACCGATCAGACCTCCGGGGCGATCGTCAGGCGCCTGGCGGGCGAAGCCTTCGATGTTCAGCGAGCCGAACTCGCCCAGGAGCAACAGGAGCGGATCCTCGAAGCCCGGAGGATTGTTGCGAGCGATGTCTACGAGATGCTCCCTTTTGAGCTGCTCGCGGCGGTTGACCGGGCGATCGTCGGCAAGGCGTGGATCGTCGACTTCCAGGAAGACGACGGATATCTTGTTCGCGTTTCCTTGGAAGCCAGTGTTCTTGACCTTCGCAGTGACCGCAACCTGCTGGACGTGACCGTGAGCGGTAGCGCCCGCGGGAACGATTCACGCGGTTCGATCCGCGCCGCCTTCCAGGCGGCCGGTGAGAAACTCGCCGCAGAGGTTGTGAGTCTCCTCCCGTGATTTCCGCAGCCTCCGACACGATCGCTGCCCAGGCAACCGCATTTGGTACGGCCGCCCTGGCGGTCATTCGGACAAGCGGACCCGAGGCTATCGATATCACTTCGCGTCTCGCCGCACACCCCGAACGCGTTCTGAGCGCGTCAGGTTACTCAATGGTCCATACGTACCTCGTTGAACCGGACGGGTCGACTCTGGACGAGGTGGTCCTGGCCGTCTACCGGGCGCCGCAAAGTTACACCGGGGAAGACATGGTGGAGGTCTTTTGCCACGGGAGCGTTCCCGGTGTCCAACGTCTGCTGGCGGCGCTGTACGGTGCGGGTATGCGGCCCGCCGATCCCGGCGAATTCACCATGCGCGCTTTTGTCGCGGGCAAACTCGACCTCACCCGTGCTGAGGCGGTGCACGAAGTGGTCACATCGCAGACGGGCGCCGCCCACGCGCGCGCCCTGGACCGGTTGGAGGGAAGCGTCTACCGGAGGATCTCCGCCGCCAAGGACCGGCTCGTCGCGATCATGGCCAACCTGGCCGTCCAGATCGACTACCCCGAAGAGGATACCGGTGAGGTTCCCATCCCGATTGAAACGATCGTCGAAGCGCGGAACGACGTGGACGCGCTGGTTGCAACCTACCGGGTCGGGCGGCTCTATGACCAGGGCGCCACCATAGCGCTTGCGGGCCGGACGAACGCGGGAAAATCGTCGCTGTACAACGTGTTCCTGAAACAGGAGCGCGCTATCGTTTCGCCGGAGCCCGGGACGACCCGCGACTACATCGAGAGCACCCTGGAACTGGAGGGTGTCCCGGTCCGCCTTGTGGATACCGCGGGCCTCCGCGACACCCGGGAGGCGATCGAGTCGGAGGGTATCGAACGAACGCGCCGGCTGATTCGTCACGCGGACCTCGTGCTCTACCTCGTGGACGGCCGTGGTGGCCTCGATCCCGGGGAGGACCTCCCCGACATCGATCCGCAGCGACTCATACGCGTATGGACCAAGAGCGACGATCCCCGGTGCGCCCCGCCGCCCGAGGGGTACCTCGCCGTCAGTTCCGTGACCGCCCAGGGGTTCGCGGAGCTGGTCACCGCGATTGGCGAACGCCTCGTTCCTGAGGCGGATCGGGCGGTCACAACGGTGATCGACTCGCTCCGGCAGAAGCAGCTCCTGGAGCGGGCGTCATCTGCGCTCGGCGAAGTGCTCACCGGCGTTGACCGGGGTGTCCCCGTTGACGCGATTTCGCTCGACGTGCAGGATGCAATCCACGCTTTGGGTGAAATTACGGGCGAGGTGACGTCGGCGGACATCCTGGACGCCGTGTTCGGCACCTTCTGCCTTGGGAAATAGAGAATGAAGATAGACGCAGTCGTGGTAGGCGGCGGCCACGCCGGTATCGAGGCCGCGCTCGCCATTGCGCGCATGGGCCGTGCGGTCATCATGGTCACGCAGAATCTCGACACGATCGGCCGCCTCAGTTGCAATCCTGCCGTGGGAGGGCTCGCCAAGGGAAACATGGTCCGGGAGATCGATGCCCTGGGCGGCGAGATGGGGCGGATCGTCGACGACACGATGATCCAGTTTCGCGTTCTCAACCGGAGCCGCGGTCCCGCGGTACAGGCCCCTCGCGCCCAGGCCGACAAGCTGGCGTACCACGTTCGAGCCAAAGCGGTTCTCGAGAATGAGAAGAACGTACACCTGCTCCAGGACACCGTTGTCGATCTCTTGACAACGGATAACGGCGATCGCATTACCGGTGTGGTGACTGAGCGCGGCAGGCGCATCGAGGCGCCTGCCGTGGTGGTTACCACCGGCACCTTCCTCAACGGCCGTATCTTCATCGGTGAGTACACCGCGGAAGCGGGCCGGATTGCCGAGCCGTCGGCACGCGGACTGGAGACGGCCTTTACGCGCCTCGGTTTCCGTACCGGACGCATGAAGACCGGGACACCCGCCCGAATTCACCGCCGTTCGATCGACTTTTCCCGCGTGGAAGAGCAGTTTGGAGACCGGGAGATCGCACCCTTCTCATTTTCGAACCGTTCGGTAGAACGGGACCAAGTCGAGTGTTACATCACCTTTACGACCGAAGAGACGCACCGGGTGATCGAAGCGAACATCTCGCGCTCGCCCCTCTATTCCGGTCGAATCGTCGGGAACGGTCCGCGCTACTGTCCGAGCATCGAGGACAAGGTCGTGAAATTCCCCGACCGGAAGCGACACCAGATCTTCATCGAACCTGAGGGACTGAGTACGCAGGAGATGTACTTAAACGGCATTTCGAGTTCTCTCCCGGAAGATGTCCAGGAAACGTTTATTCGCACGATCCCGGGCCTGGAAGAAGCGGAGATGCTGCGGCCGGGATACGCCGTCGAGTACGATTTTATCGATGCACGGCGGTTGCTCCCGACGCTGGAAACCAAGGGCGTTCGCGGCCTCTACGTGGCAGGGCAAACCAACGGAACCAGTGGGTACGAGGAGGCCGCTGCCCAGGGACTGGTTGCGGGGATCAACGCGTCCCACGCCCTGGATGGACGCGAACCGTTCGTTCTGTCCCGGTCGGAAGCGTACATCGGCGTCCTGATCGACGATCTGGTGACACTGGGAACGGAAGAACCCTACCGGATGTTCACCTCTCGCGCCGAGCACCGGATGAACCTCCGGGCCGATTCGAGCGACATGCGTCTGCGGGAACGCGGGTACGAGGCGGGGTTGGTCGGACGGGGCCGGTACGACGCGTTTGTGGAGAAACGAGCGGCGATCGAAGCGGCCCGCGGCGCCCTGCGCCGACGTTTTATCAACGAGAGGGACCTCCGACAGGAAGCAGCGCTTGGCCCGCACATCGGGAAGGCCTTTGATCACGCCCTGCGCAGCCCGGAAGTGACGATCGACACGCTCGCCCGCCTCGGGGAGAGCGGGCTCGGCGGCTTGTCCGGGGAGTGGCTCCGTCAGATCGAACTGGACGTCAAGTACGAAGGGTACGTTGCCCGCGAGCAACGCCAGGTGAGCCGGTTTCATCGACTGGAATCGATGCGGATTCCCGACAACTTCGATTACGACGCGGTGACGGGAATCTCCAATGAGACGCGGGAGAAGCTCAAGCATATCCGCCCACTCTCGATAGGCCAGGCGTCTCGCGTCAGCGGCGTGCGAACCTCCGACATCACTGTCCTGATGGTCGTGCTCGGTCGGCCGTCGCCGGCGGCATGAGAGACGAAGGGGAACTGCGGGAACTCCTCGCAACGCTTGGGGTCGGCCCCGACAGCGCGCCGCTCTTGACGGCGTACGCGGCGCGCCTCTTCGAGTGGAACCGGTCACACCGCTTCTTTTCGCACCGCGACGGAAGCTCCCCGGAAATCGTTCTTCGCCGTCACGTGGTCGATTCGCTCCTCCCGGTACCCCTCTTTGACGGGGAGATCCGTCGCATGCGCGCCGGCGGCGCACAACGGGTCGACGTCTACGACCTCGGGAGCGGGCCCGGACTACCGGGTATTCCCCTATCGATCGCGCTGAAGTCGCTTCCCGGCGGAGGAGCGGATTCGTTTCACCTGGTGGAGCGCGGCGCGCGTCGAGTCTCGTTCCTCCGGTACATCCTGCGCGATCTTGCTCTGGACGGCGTAGTTGTAGATGATGTTGATTTCACGACCCTGTCGGTGCGTGCCGATGCTCCGGCGATCGTCACCTTTCGTGCGCTGAGTCCACTCACGGAAGGGGTGGTTCGCGATGTGGTAGCGACCTTTCCACCGGGGAGTGCGATCCTTGTGTACCAGGGAAGTGAAATCGCGGATGCGCTCGTTCGTACGTTCCCCGGGGGGCGTGCGGTCGAGCTGCCCACGGTCCCGCACTTGGGCGATCGCTCCCTCTTTCGCGCTACTCTACCTTGTTCAGGATCTTGAGAAGCTCCTTCTTCCCGAGCAGGTCGATAAGGCGCGCCTCGACAAACGCCTTTGCGCTGTCCGAGAACTCACCGGCGGTGACACAGTAGCCCCGCCCGGCGCGCACCTCCTTGATGCGGGAGTTCAGCTCGCGCAGCATAAGTTCGCCCACCGAACCGGTTCCACGAATGAACCGGAACAGAATCACATCTTCCCACTTCGGCGTACTCACGTCGGCCAGGATGTCGGCGTACTCCTTCTTGGTTACCGCTACGTCGGTGATCTTGATGATCGCGTTCTGATGAAATGTCGGGACCATCCGCCTGCAGAGCGCAACAAACCCCGAGGCGGGGGCCATCATATACGTCTGGAGATGGCGGTTGCTGTTCAACTCCTGCAGTCGGCTGATTTGGTCGCGAACATCCTTGTAGTCGGGGTTCAGGTCCTGGATTTCGGTAAGCTGCTGCAGCGCTTTCCCGATCTCCTGTTTTTCCAGGTAGGCCGTTGCCAGGCGGTATCGTAGTTCGACCGTGATCTCCGGCCGGGTGTTTTCGTGTCGTAACCCGATCTCGAAGTCCATGATCGCTTGGTCGTACTCACGTTTCTTGGTGCGAATGGTACCGGTGTAGAGCGAAGCGTGGGCTCCCAGGACCGGATCGGGGCGTAGATGAGCAAAGATCTGGAGCGCCTGATCGCTCCGGCCCAATTCGAAGTGACTCTGGGCAACGTAGAGCAGAGACTCCCTGTCCTCCGGTTCCGCATCCACCACGCGGCGAAGCATCTCCAGTGCCTCCCGGTACCGCTTCTGTTTGAATCGCGCTCGTCCCAGGTAGCGCTGGGTAGGAATATGGTCCGGCTGCGCCTCGTTCGCTTCCCGGAGCAGTTGAATCGCCCGGTCCACGTTCCCCCGTTTGTATTCCAGGAAACCCAAGTTGTAGTTGATTTCGAACGCCTCGTTTTTCATCGATCGGGCAATGACAAGCGCCTTGTACGCCTCCGCAAACTGCCGTAACTGCATCGCACACAGGCCGTAGCGCATCGTGACGAACCAGCCGTCGATGTTGTTGTTCGTCGCCGACAGATCCTGGAGAACGCGATAGAGCTTGATCGCCTTGTCCCAGGCCCGCTCGTCGAAATAGAGATCCGCCAGCGCCCCGAGTGCCCGGTGATCCTTCGGGTTCTGCGCGAGCTGCCGATTCGCATCCTTGATGACGGAGTTGCGGTCGCGCCGGGCCGGTTTGTCCTTTGACTTCCGGTTGCGCAGCAGGTATACGGTAAAAACCCCGCCGACAAGTACGGCGAGAACGGCGGATGCAGCGACGAGTGCTGTCACGGACGTTCCCATGCACTTTAGTATTCGGCCTGCCGGAGGTCATGTCAACGCGTTGACAGAGCGCCGTAAAAGACAATAGCCTCCTAACAGGAGCATCCGAATGGCAGAAATCGGTATCAAGTTGGCTGACGGATCGTTCTTTCCGATTCTCGGGGACGACGCCCCCTCGCGGAAACGCCTCGTCCTAACCACGGCACGGGAGCACCAGAACAACGTACAGATCGATCTTTTGCGTCGCCACGGTGAAGAAGTAGGCCATGTAGGCACACTTCTCCTCGAAGACCTCGGTGACGACGATACGGATGGCGCCGAAATCGTGATGGTCGTGGGCTGTGACGGTTCCGGAACCGTTGACGCCCGCATCTCGACGCCAGACGACAGCCAGTACCAAAGTCTCTCCATCAGTCTCGACGACGTAGCCCTGGGCGAAGCGTACGATTTGCCCGATATCGACAGCGGTATCGACGGTGTCGAGGACCTGGGCGATCTCGACCTGCCCGATTTCGATCTCGACAGCGACACCATAGACGCCGACGGATTCGAAGACAGCGTAAACGCGAGCTATGATTCGGAGGTCACCGTCGGGGCCTACGATGACGACACGTCCGATTTCGGCGATACCGAAGAGGAGGAGCTTCCTCCGCGTTCGTTCAGCGGGATTGCGCTGATTGCGATACTGCTCATCGCCCTCAGCCTGGTGGCGCTGGCGACCTTCGGGATATTCAGCCTTCTGGAGACGGAAGTGCTCCCTGAACTCAGATCCTTTGCCCCGCTGTCGGCGGTTGCCTGGCCGCGGCGTCGCCGCAAACGCTGACCTCTAGCAATTCTCATTATGGACGGAGGGCGACGAGCCCTCCGACGACTATGTCTCTGTCATTGGAGATCACATTGCCGATGGAAAGAACACATCACCAGGCGCGCCCGGAAGGAAGAACACAACGCGTATCCGCGGCGCAGCGAAGCCCAACGTTTTGTTCTTTGTTCCGGAGGCAGCCGTGAAGCGAACCGTGCCCGTTCGTCACCTGGTTCCACTCTTTTTGGTCGTTGCACTCTCCGGGTGTGTCCGATCTGCGGATGTGTCCACGGCGGCGTTTCCGGGGCGGCCGGAGCTCTTTGACCCCACTCCGGAGACGATCGCGGAACTCCGGGGGTCCGACCCCGCCTGGCCTTACGTGTTGGCGCGCTCCGTCCGCAGCCTGGACATGCGCGCCACCGCGATCGCGATCCTCAAAGACGATGTGGCCCGCGGAGAGGAGCCCTGGAGCAGACTCTCGGCGGAGCTGCTCTTTGACATGGCCCGGGAGCGTTCCGAGTGGCTCCTGCTGGAAGAGACGGCCCTGTTGGCGCGGACCCTGGTCGGGATGGAGGAGGTCGCGGGGCGCGCCCGGGCGGAAGCGCTCTATCGGCAGGAGCGCTACGACGAGGTTCCCGACGCAACGGGGACGATCACCGAGGACGACGAATCCGCCCTGTGGCGAGCGGTGGCGGAACGGGAACTGGGCCGTGAGACGTGGCAATGGGCGTTCCTCGACGTGTTTCTCGCGTATCCAGCCTCGGATATTCACCGGCGCCTCTACCTCTACCTCTTCTATCGCGGTGATCTATCCGCCTTTCCGGGCGTCGAACAGCGGCTCCTCGCGGCTTCGTACCGGGCGGCGATCGGCGAAACGGGCGAGGCGCGTCGCCTCCTTCGCGCTCTCCCGCGACCTACGGTCGAGGATGTGAGCGCCGGCGGCGACGTCTCCGGGTTTCTCGATACGGCGGGGCGCGCCTTTGCCGCCGGAAGCGCCGCCGACGCAACGGCGGGTATCGAGTGGTACGGGGATCGCGGCGACGTGCCGCCGGAGGTCCTGGAACGCGCGGGTCGGTACGACGAGGCAGGGCGTGCCTACGGGGTCCGCGGCGATGCGTCCGGCATGGTGCGAACGGCCCTATCCGCCGGCGCCTCCCTCTCCGAGGCGCTTGCAGCGGCGGGCGGCGTCGCGGCGGCACAGGCCGGGGACCGCCGGATCGAACGGCTCCTCTCCTCCGAGCTTGCCCGGCTGGTGCGCGAACGGAACGTGGCGGAACTTATGGACGTCCGCGGTACGCTTCCGCGGGAGTTTTCCCGTCTGCACGCCCGGATCGAGCTGATTCTCCACCACTTCGGCGAGGAGGTGCCCTTAGAATCCGCTCGGGCACTACCCGCCGGGACGTACGAACGCTTCTGGGCGGAGCACATCGAGGGGCGCCCCATTTCGCTCGTTGAGGGTAGCGACGCGGACCGTACCGGTAGCAGCGCCGGGGGGGAGGGGGGCGCCCAGCGCTTTTCCGACACCTCTGCGCGTCTATCGGAGCAGCTACTCAACGCCTCCCTGTACGACGATGCCTACCGCGAACTCAGACGCGCCATGGGTGCCGGCGAAATCGATCCGGCCGACGTATCGCGGTTGGCCCGCCGGTTCGCGGAGGGGGGCAGCCATTTCGAGTCAATCACGCTGCTCCGGATCGCCCTGGCAGAGAGCGAACGCGGTCCGCGCGCCGCCGAACGTTCCCTGCTCTATCCGCGCCTCTACCCCGGCGAGTTTGCCGCGGCGTCGGAAGAGGGCGGGTTTCCGCCGTCACTGCTGCACGGTCTGGTTCGTGAAGAGAGTCATTACCGCGTGACGGCGCAATCTCACGCCGACGCGCAGGGACTCGCTCAGGTGCTCCCGGGAACCGCCGCCGATATGGCGCGCCGGATCGGAATGGACACCTACGACATCCACGGCGTCTCGGACAACCTCCGGCTCGGGAGCGCCTATCTGACTTTTCTCTTCGAACGCCTGGAGACGCCGGTGGAGGTTCTCGCTGGGTACAACGCCGGCTACCGCCGCGCCGTGGATTGGACGGCCCAGTTCGGCGATCTCCACCCGGTGCTCTTCGTCGAGGCGATTCCATTTGCCGAAACACGGGCCTACGTTCGAAACGTGGTTCGTTCCGCCCTGTACTACGAGGAGACCCTGAGCCCCGCCGACTACCTAAGACTGCTCTTCGGTCTGGAGGGCGCGCAATGACCGTTATCGAGGCAATCGTTCTTGGAGCGCTGCAGGGTGCAACGGAGTTTTTGCCGGTCTCGAGTTCCGGTCACCTGCTCCTGGCAAAGGCGCTCTTCGAAGCCTCTGATGTGCCTGTCCTTTTTGATGTCCTTCTGCACGTGGCGACGCTTGTGGCGGTTTGTATCGTCTTTCGCCACCGCATCGCTACGCTCATCGGCGCAGCGGTGAGATTCGTGATTCGCCGTTCACGCCCGGAAGATCGCGAACACTATCCGATGATCGTCGTTGTCCTGGTGGCAACGATCATTACCGGTGCGATCGGCGTCGGCATCGAATCGCTCCCCGGCGCGCGGACGCCGCTGTCGGCGAGCGTTCTCTTTCTCGTGACCGCCGTGATCCTGATCATCACACGGTGGGCGCGGGGGACGCGTCGCAGCGACCGGGTACGCCTCCTGGACGCGGTGATCCTGGGTGCGGCCCAGGGAGCCGGCGTCCTCCCGGGCGTATCCCGCTCGGGTATAACTATCTCCGCCGGACTCTTCGCCGGGCTCGACCGCGAAACCGCGGGGGAGGTCTCGTTTGTCCTGTCGCTGCCGGCGATTCTCGGTGCTCTTGTGCTTACCCTCGGTGACGCCGGTTCCCTGACGGCATCCGTTTCAGCCCCGGCGATTGTCGCCGGTTTCGCCACCGGCCTTGTGGTTGGACTCGTTTCACTGCGCCTCCTTCTCGTCCTGGTTCGCCGGGGCGGGCTCGCTCTGTTTTCGATCTACCTGGTACCGCTCGGGGTTTGGGGAATCGTTTACTTTTCATAACCCGCCGCCGATAGTCAAAACGAGGGAGGATACTTGTGTCTTTACCGTTGCGACCGGGCAGATCAGCGGCGGCGATTCTTTCCGCCGTTGCACTCCTTATCGCTCTTTCCATCGCATTCTCGTTTGTGTCGGAACGGGGGTTCGTTTTCTACCTGCTTTCGATCCCCGGTCAGTGGCTGACAGCCGGTCTCCTCTGGACCGCCTGGTGGGTGCCGGCGTACTTCCTGCTCCTGGCGTGGATCGCTCTGGACGACGCGCGAACAACCTGGGCGAACATCGTCTTCATAAACGCCGCAACGGTTCCGGTGCTCACGCTGGCCCTGCTCCTGCAGCTTGCCCAGGGAAACGTCGCCAGTCCGCTCGTGGCGGCACTCTCCGCGTCCTTCACGACGCGCGCCTCAATCCTGGTGGTCAGTCTCCTGCTCGCGCTGGAGGCTCTTGTACTGCTCCAGCTTCCCAATCTGTTTTCGTCCCGGCGGAAGACAAACCGCGTGGAAGCGCTGCCGCCGCCTGTAACCGACGACCACGAAACGGACGGACCCGACTGGGTTGCGGAGCCGTCCCCGGTCCAGATGAGTGGGGAAGAGGAACGTAGTGTCGTGTCACACCGGGAAATCGGCGACGTCCCGCCCGAGGAGGACGCGCCGTCCTTTGAGGAGGAGTTTGAGGAAGAGTTCGAAGACGACGAGGTAGAACACCAATTCGAATCGCTCCCGCCGGAGGACGACGACGTGGTACGGATTCACTTCAAGCGCGGCGGAGATCAGGTCAGACGGGGCGGTCTCTTTGAAACGGCGGCGGACGATGAGGCGCCGGTGGAAGACGCCCCTGTCGAGGCCCTCGATGACGAGGTCCTGCGGGACGCTCTCTCCGACGACGGCGCGCCGTACGACGAACTCGAAGATGAACTCGACGAAGGCGTACCACGGCCGCGACGACCGGTCCGTAACTACCAGATCCCCGTCACCGGCATCCTCGACGACTACGATAACGCCCGGTACTGGGAGATCGACGAAGTCACCGAACGCTCGGCGGAACAGTTGAAGGGCATCCTGGACCAGTTCGGAATCGAGGCGGAGGTGACCGGCATCAGGAAGGGACCGGTCATCACCATGTTCGAGATCCTTCCGGCGCCGGGTATCAAGCTCACGCGAATCACCAACTTGGCGGACAATATCGCCATGGGACTCGCGGCGAGCAGCGTCCGAATCGTGGCGCCCATCCCCGGCAAACACGCCGTCGGAATCGAGATCCCCAACCGGCGCCGCAACACCGTCTCTCTCGCGGAGATGATGGATACGGTCCGATACGAGGCGGAGAACTACAACATCCCCGTCGCACTCGGTAAGGACATCCCTGGCGAGGCGCAGGTCATCGACCTCACCAGAACGCCCCATCTCCTGATCGCCGGCGCCACGGGCAGCGGGAAATCGGTGTGCGTCAACTCCATCATCTGTTCGATCCTCTTTCAGCGCACTCCCCTGGACGTACGGCTGATTCTCATAGATCCGAAGATCGTCGAGTTGAAACACTACAACGATATTCCGCACCTGCTCACACCGGTCATCACCGATCCCAAGCGCGCATTCCAGGCGCTCCAGTGGCTCCTCTACGAGATGGAACGGCGCTACGCGGTCCTCGATTCGATGAGCGTTCGCGACGTGAAGAGCTACAACGTGCAGATTCGCCGCAAACGCATGGCTACCGAACCGCTGCCGTACATCGTGGTCGTCATCGACGAGTTCGCCGACCTCATGGCAACGAGCGGCAAAGAGCTGGAGAGCACCGTTGCGCGCCTTGCGGCGATGTCACGGGCGGTGGGGATACACCTCATTCTCGCCACGCAGCGACCGTCCACCGACGTCATCACCGGTCTGATCAAGGCGAACATCCCGAGCCGTATCGCCTTTGCGGTGGCCCAGAAGGTGGACTCACGGATCATTCTCGACTCCATGGGGGCCGACAAACTCCTGGGGCAGGGGGACATGCTCTTCACCTCCTCCTGGGACCCCTTTCCCGTGCGGCTCCAGGGGGCGTACGTATCGGACGATGAAGTGGAGCGACTCGTTGCGGAGGTCAAGCGGTACGGCGAGCCGGAGTACATCGATGACGAGATCTTCTTCGAGGACGAAGAGGAGATCGACTTCGACGCGGACGAAAACGATCCGCTCATGGAGCAGGCGATTGAGATCGTGCTCTCCGCGCGCAAGGCGTCGGCCAGCTACCTGCAGCGGCGGTTGAAGGTGGGCTACAACCGGGCGGCGCGGATGGTGGAAGAGATGGAGCGCATCGGCATCGTTGGGCCCCAGAACGGCAGCAAGCCGCGCGAGGTCATCGGTTCACCGTAAAACCCAGTTCCTCACCGATCCGCCCGAGTAGTTCGCTCCGCGGGTAGATCGCAACCGCCCGGTTCCAATGGTACAGGGAGCGGTCGGGACGGTCCGTCCGGGCCCAGGCGACTGCGAGCCAGGCGTGGACGAGGAAGGTGTCGTTGTCGCTCTCCGGTTCGAGCGTGAGCGCCCGGAGCAGCAATTCGCGCCCCCGGTCCACGTCGCCCCCGGCAAATCCGGGCGCATTGAGGAAGTACCCCGCGCCGGTGATGTGGGCCAGGACGTTGTCCGGTCCCAGTTCGAGGGCCCGCACCGTCGCTTCCGCGGCGGCGTCGCCGTTGCGGATCATGTATACAAATCCGCGCGCCTGGGCCATCTGGAAGTGCGCGTCCGCGTAAACCCGTAGTCCGTCGCTGAACTCGCCGTCCCTCAGGGCCGTTTCGATCTGCTCGAAGGCGGCCCGTGCCTCTGCCTGGGCTGCCCGGGAATCGCCCCGTCGGTTCTCGTAGAGCGCCTTGAGAAGGTGCGCCCGGGCGAGCCAATAGGCGGCGAGCCGCTCATCCTGTTCAAGAGCAAAGGACTGGATTGCCCGCTCCAAGAGCGCTTCCGCCCGCCCGGACGGCCCCGTACCGGCGTAGATCAGTGTCTGTGCATCGAGGAACGCTTCGAACCCGTCGATCGGCCCGGGCCGGGCGGGGAGCGAGCCCACGTTCGCCGCCCATACGGTCACGGAGAGGAGGGCGGCGAGAAGAGCGGCACCGTTGTGATTCACCGGCCAGAGTATACTACATCGGCAGCGTAACGGCGTGGGCGGCTATCGCCGCGGCGATCTGCGAAAAGGCGTGTTCGCTCGCGGAGGTGTCCGGTTCCAGTTTGAGGCGGAACGGGCGCCGCGCGATATCGTCGGGGTAGTGCGCGTCGGAACTGCAGACGAGCGGGAGACCCCGCGTGTCGAGCCCCGGGGGGACGCGCGTTACCTCCAGCGCGGAGAAGGGCGTATCCGGTACAAAGCCGAGCTGAGAGTGGATGCTGTTCATAGGGCGGTCGATGTGGGCGGGTATGCACAACCCGCCGCGCTCGATCGTCCGGCGCGCGATGTCGTCCAGGGAGAGATCGACCGCGGAGAGCAGGAATCGATCCTCGAACTCCAGAATCGTTTCGTTCGCGTCCACCACGGGCTGGTCCCCAACGAGGTCCGGGTCGTTCCGGATGTCCGGAAGGTGCGCGTACAGGAGCTCTCCCCACTCCAGGGCGGCCTGGAGCGAGCCGAATATCGACAGCACGTGAACCTCTTCGGTGGTGGTCGCTTCCGCCCCGAAGAGGGGGATGATACTCACCCGGTTGCAGGCCTCCGCGAAGGCCGGGCAGTTGCGCGTCGAGTTGTGATCGGTCAGGGCGAGTACGGACACGCCCCGTTCGGCGGCGATCCGCGCCAAGGCGCTCGGGCTGTTTTCGAGGCTTCCGCAGGGGCTGAGGCACGAATGGTTGTGGAGATCGACCGCGGCGTTCAACGGAGCCGTGTGAAGAGTTCCCCCGACACTTGGTACTGGTTCATCCCGGTAACAAAAATGGCGATTCCTTCGCCCGCAGCGGCGGCGGTCATGTCGTCGGGTATCTCGCGATCGTTGCAGACGATGATCGCCGCGATGTCTGAGAGCGAAGCGACCGCTACGGTGTTTTTGTGGGCCTGGATCGTGACGAGCACATCCGCCTCACCGGCGTGTGCCATGACGTCACTGAGCATGTCCGACGTGTATACCCGTTCTACGGTACGGTCGTCGTACCCATCCTGTACGACCGTGAGGTTCAATTCTGCGGCCATGTTACGAAGCGTCACCCTTTCCTCCCGTTTTTATCGTTACGCGAACCGCCGTACCCGACGCCGACGACTCTATCTCGAACGAATCGGACACGCGCCGCGTGTTGGGCAGTCCCATACCCGCACCGAAACCAAGGGAGCGGATCCAGTCGTTTGCCGTGGAGAAACCCTCCGTAAGGGCCGCGTCGACGTCCGTTATGCCGGGTCCCGTGTCTACGGCGGAGATCGTCACAAGGCCCGAGGCGGAATCGAAGACGACCGTCACGCGGCCTCCCTGGGAGTGAACCACCTGGTTCATTTCCAGCTCGTACGTGGCGACCGCCACGCGGCGCGTCTCGGCCCGTTGTACTCCCGCTTCGGTCAGGCGACGCTTTGTCTCCGTCGAGAGCCGTCCCGCCGTCTCGAAATCAAATGAGCGGGTGGCGTACTCGAGTCGAAAGCCCTCTTCGGTGATCTCGTTTGTCGGCTGGTTTCGTTCCAGCCGGGTGACTTCACGGTTGATCTCGACCAGGAGCGCTATGATGATGTCGCGACTGGTCAGTATACCCACGAGGTGTTTGGCGGCGTCGATCACCGGGAACCGACCGAACCGGTGCTTTTCCAGGTAGGAGATCGCAAAACCGAGCGGCATGTCGTCCTCGAGAACGATCACGTTACGCGTCATGCGTTCCACCAGGGCCTCATCGATGTAGTTGCCGTCCAGCGCACGGATGACGTCGTCCATGCTGATAATGCCGACCAGGCGCCGGCTCCGCACGACCGGCACGCCGGAGATACCGTGTTCCCGCATGAGTTCCTGGGCGTGGCGAATCGAGTGGTCCGGCGTACAGGTGACGATCTCCCGCGTCATGACGTCGCGGACCTTGAGCCGGTAGATCAGTTCGACGACGAGCGACGCGGAGTCGTCGGTGTCGATCGGCACCGGACCGAGCGTGTTCAACCGGCGCTCTCCCCGCAGGCAACGATCTTTCGGCATACGTCGAACGTCCGCAATGGTGTCGCAAACAACGGTATGCGGTTCTGGTCACTGAGCTTTTTCATCGTCTCCGGGGCGTTCTTGCCGTTGCAGAGGAGGATTGCCGCGGCCCCGACGATATCGGCCGTTCGGACGACCTGGTCGCTCGCGAGAGATGTGACGAGCAGGAACTCGTCTTCGTCTACGACGAGGACGTCGCTCATCAGGTCCGAGACAACCACGTGGGCAAATGTCCGCTCAGGAACACCGGCGGATCCCGAAACGAGGTGCGCCTCAAGGTCCTGAATGCACGTTGACAGCTTCATGGTGATCGCTTTTGTTACGAAACCGATCCTACCAGGGCCGCCTCGGCTTCCGCCCGTTCCTGCTGCTTGAGGCGTACCAGATAGAAGAGGTTCTCGATCTCGAGCCCGATGTTCACGCTATGAATCACGCATTTCACCGGGCAGTTCTCGTAGTCGCACTTGGCGCACTTGAGGTCAACCGTCGTGAAGTTGAGGACTCCACCGATTCCCGCCTGGATGACGTCTTCAAAAACGGCGGTTGCAGCGGCATCGGGAACGGCCAAGACGGCGACCCGGATGTCGTTTGCCTTGACAAACGCGTCCAGTTCATCAACCGGAAGGATCGGAATGCGCGCCTGGCGGTCGACGATCTCCGGGTCCGCGTCGAACCCGGCAGAGATCGATATGCCTTCACGGGTAAACTCGGCAAACTCGATCAGCGCTTTGCCGATACGACCGCATCCGATGACCACGACCTCTTGCTGGTCCTCTTTGCCCAGGATGCGTTCCAGTTCCCCGATAACCAGGTCGATGTTGTAGCCTCCGCGCTTGTTGCCCGGGATACCAACGGTGGAGAAGTCCTTCCTGACCACGGCGGGCGTCACGCCGATGGCGTCGCCCAGGTTGTTGGAAAATACCTTCACGAATCCAAGCGACTTCAACTTGTGGAGCACCCTCAGGTACTTCGCGAGGCGCAATACGATGCCACGGTTGATTTTGTTCTCCATCGATGTTGTTCCTTCTTTCACATTAACCTACTCGATCATAGGACCGATTGTCATCTAGATCAACAAAGTATTTTGGTCAAGTTTGGATAATCACAACAACAAACAATAAGGTGCTTGTTTTTTTGTACACCCTTGTGTACAATAAAAACGATTTCCGCACAGAGAATGAGGAGGCATCACAATGCCAGCAGACGTAACTGAGAAGACGAAGTTGTCCGAGGAGTTGCTCGACTTCGTTGACGAGTGGAAAGAACGTCCCGGCAACCTGATCATGATTCTGCACAAGATGCAGGAGATCTACGGCTACATTCCCCGTGCGGAAGCAATCGAACTTGCCCGCGTCATGGGCGTACCCCTCGCCAAGATATACGGCGTGATCACGTTCTACCACTACTTCAAGTTAAAGGAGCCGGGGCGGAACAAGATCCAGGTCTGCATGGGGACGGCGTGCTATCTCAAGGGTGGCGAGGACCTGATCCACGAAATCGAAAACCTCATCGATATCGGCGTGAACCAGACGACGGATGACCGAGAGTTCTCGATGGAAGCGGTCCGTTGTGTCGGTTGCTGCGGGCTCGCACCGGTTCTGATGATCAACAACGAGGTTCACGGAAAGGTAACCAAAAAGCAGATACCGGAGATCATCGCCCAGTATCGCGAGTCTTAGAGGTGCATGCAACGCTCGCCGACGTTCTGACGGATATCGTTCAGAACGCGATCGAGTCGGATGCGGATACGATCGACGTGACCGTCCGGGAGGAGAACGACCGGATCACAGTCGACGTCGTTGACAACGGCCGGGGCATGGATGCGGCGACGCTTGAGCGCGTCGCGGATCCGTTTTTTACCGACGGTGAGAAGCACCCGGAACGAAGCGTTGGATTGGGCGTCGCCTTCCTGCTTCAACTGGTGGAAGCGGTTGGAGGTACTCAGAAAATCATCAGTACTCCCGGTGCGGGGACGGAGGTTTCCTTCTCGCTGCCGGGTTCGCACGTGGATCTTCCGCCGGTCGGCGACCTGGTCGGTTCCATGTGTGCGGCACTCACCTTTGTCGGTGAGTACGACGTGCGGATTCGCAGGGAACGAAACGGGCACTCCTACGACGTGCACCGCCGTGACCTCAGGGATGCCCTGGGGGAACTCGAGAGCGTCGGGTCCCGGGCGTTGCTGTACGAGTATATCCAATCGCAGGAAGAGAGCCTGCACGAGGAAGGAGGCCACGATGGCCAAAATGACCCTTGACGAACTCAGAAAGCTCCGGGAATCCAAGAAGAAAGAGTTGGACCTGCGTTCGCCGGACAACAAGAGCATCCACGTGGTCGTGGGAATGGGTACCAGCGGCATAGCCAATGGCGCGAAGAAGACGCTCCAGGCCTTCGTGGATGAACTCTCCGATCAGGGCCTGACCAACGTGTCGGTCCGCCAGGTGGGCGGTATGGGACTCGATTTCGCGGAGCCCACCGTGGAAGTGGCCGTTCCGGAGATGCCCACCGTGATCTACGGAAACGTCGACGAAGAGGTGGCGCGCAAGATCGTCCGGAAGCACATCCTCGGAAAGCAGCTTATCAACGAGCACATCTACGATCGCCCCGCAGCGGACATCGTCGAAGGCACCGAATAGAGGAGGGCGGGATGGCGTTTCATCATTACGTACTGGTCTGCGGCGGCACCGGCTGTGTTTCGAGCAAGGCCGACGATCTCTTCGGAGAACTCGCGAAAGCGCTCGACCAGGAAGGGATTCGCGACGACGTGCAGCTCGTGAAGACGGGGTGCTTTGGCTTCTGCGAACAGGGGCCGATCGTCAAGGTTCTCCCCGAGGAGTCGTTCTACGTTGGCGTCAAACCGGCCGACGCGGCGGAAATCGTCTCCGAGCATATCGTCAAGGGCCGCCAGGTGGACCGTCTGCTCTACAAGGAAGAGGACAGCAAGGTCCACGCCAAGGTGGACGACATCAGCTTCTACCAGAAGCAGTTCCGGATCGTGCTCCGTAACTGCGGTTTCATCGATCCCGAGAACATCGACGAGTACATCGCCCGCGACGGATACCTGGCGCTGGAGAGGGCGCTTACCGGGGGGATGACGCCGGACGACATCATCGAAGAGCTCAAGGAGTCGGGTCTCCGCGGCCGCGGCGGCGCGGGTTTCCCGACCTGGCAAAAATGGGGCTTCAGTAAGGCTGTTGAGGCGGACCAGAAATACGTCGTCTGTAACGCCGATGAGGGCGACCCCGGCGCGTACATGGACCGCAGCGTCCTTGAAGGTGACCCGCACAGCATCATCGAAGCGATGGCGATCGCCGGATACACCTGCGGCGCCGACACCGGTTTTGTCTACTGCCGCGCCGAGTATCCCCTTGCGATCCATCGTCTCGAGGTCGCGATCAAGCAGGCGACCGAAGCGGGACTCCTCGGCGATAACATCCTCGGGACCGATTTCTCATTTACTATCGAGATACGACTCGGGGCCGGCGCCTTTGTCTGCGGTGAAGAGACGGCCCTGCTCGCCTCCATCGAAGGGAAACGGGGAATGCCGATCCCGCGGCCTCCCTTCCCGGCCGTCAAGGGGCTCTGGGAGAAACCGACCGTTATCAACAACGTGGAGACGCTGGCGAACATTCCCGTCATCATCAGCCGTGGAGGCGAGTGGTTCGCGAAGGTGGGTACCGAGAAGAGCCGCGGGACAAAGGTCTTCGCACTCACCGGGAAGATCAAGAACAGCGGTCTCGTGGAAGTTCCCATGGGAACAACGCTCCGGGACATCATCTACAACATCGGCGGTGGTATCCCCGACGGCCGGGCGTTCAAGGCGGTTCAGACGGGTGGTCCCTCGGGCGGGGTCATTACGGCGGACTATCTCGACACACCGATCGACTACGAACACCTCCAGGAGCTCGGCTCGATCATGGGATCGGGCGGAATGATCGTCATGGACGAAGACGACTGTATGCTCGACGTGGCCAAGTTCTACCTCGAGTTTACCGTCGAAGAGTCGTGCGGAAAGTGCGCGCCCTGTCGCGTGGGTGGCCGCAAGCTCTACAACATCCTGGACCGAATGGCCAAAGGTACCGCGGAAGAGGAAGACTTCGGGCGCATCGAAGACATCGGCCAGGCGATGAAACGCGCCTCCCTCTGTGGCTTGGGGCAGACGGCGCCCAATCCGGTGCTCTCCGTCATCAAGTACTTCCCCGAAGAGATCGGGGCGCACGTCAAGGAAGGCCGGTGTCCCGCGGGAGTCTGCAAGGGCCTCATCCAGTACTACATCGACCCCGAGAAGTGCATCGGTTGCACGCTCTGCGCCCGTCGTTGTCCCGTCAACGTCATCGCCGGCGAGCGCAAAGAGGTACACGTCATCGATCAGAACGGCTGCATCAAGTGCGGTGAGTGTTTCGACGCGTGCAAGTTCGGCGCGGTGATTCGTCGCTAAGGGAGGACGGGAAGATGAAAGAAGTGAACTGCACCATAAACGGCGTTACCGTAACCGTTCCGCAGGGAACGAGCATTCTCCAGGCCGCCAAGACGGTCAACGTGAACATCCCGATCCTCTGCTACCATCCGGATCTCCCGGCGTGGGCGGCGTGCGGAATCTGTGTCGTGAAGATCGAAAACAGTCCCAAGATGGTGCGCGCCTGCGCGACCGCCGCCGGCGAGGGAATGGCGTACATCACGCACGACGCGGAACTGCACCAAGTACGCAAGACGGTGATCGAGCTGATCCTCTCGACGCACCCCAACAGTTGCCTCACGTGCCCGCGCAACCAGAATTGCGAATTGCAGCGCCTCGCGGCAGATTTCGGCATTCGCGAGATGCCGTTTGAGATGAACGTCCCTGAGATCGAAGCGGACAAGTCGACGCCGTCGATCGTCCTCGACCCCGAGAAGTGCGTGAAATGCGGGCGCTGTGTCGCCGTCTGTCAGGGCATGCAGGATGTATGGGCCCTCGAGTTCATTGGTCGCGGCGACGAGACGCGCATGGCGCCGGCGGGCGACATCGCGCTCAACGACAGCCCCTGTATCAAGTGCGGGCAGTGTTCCGCCCACTGCCCCGTAGGTGCGATCTACGAACACGATCATACGCGCGCCGTCCTCGAAGGTCTCCGGGACGAGAACCGGGTGAGTGTCGCGCAGGTTGCTCCGGCCGTCCGTGTTGCCATCGGCGAAGAGTTCGGCTATGAACCGGGCGATATCCAGACGGGCAAACTGTACGCGGCGCTCCGGCGCCTCGGCTTCGACGTCGTCTTCGACACGAACTGGGCGGCGGACCTGACCATCATGGAAGAGGGTTCCGAGTTCGTACGACGCTTTGTTCACGGGGAGGGCGAGATCCCGCTGATCACTACCTGTTGCCCCAGTTGGGTCGACTACATGGAGAAGTACTACCACGAACTCATTCCGAACTTCTCCACGGCCAAGAGCCCGCAGATGATGCTGGCATCGATGGCCAAGACGTACTACGCACAGAAGATCGGCAAAGGCCCGTGCGACATCTTCATGACCTCGGTGATGCCCTGTACCTCGAAGAAGTACGAGATCGCTCGCGGTGACGACATGTACAGCTCCGGCTGCCAGGATATCGACTATTCGATCACCACCCGTGAGCTGGCGCGAATGATCAAATCGGCCGGTATCGATTTCCGCAACCTTCCCGATGAAGAGGTCGACGAGGCGCTCGGCATCTACACCGGCGCGGGTACGATCTTCGGAGCGTCGGGCGGTGTCATGGAAGCGGCCTTGCGAACGGCGTACCACCTCGTGACGGGCAAGGAACTGGAGAAGGTCGATTTCGAAGCGGTGCGCGGCATGGAGGGCGTCAAAGAGTCGGTCATCGACGTCGAAGGCACCGAGGTCCGCGTCGCTGTGGCACACCAGATGGGCAACGCCAAGCGAGTCGTGGACGCGGTTATGGAAGCGAAGCGGAAGGGGGAGGATCCTCCGTGGCACTTCATCGAGATTATGGCGTGTCGCGGTGGGTGCATCGCCGGCGGGGGCCAGCCCTACGGGGCTACCGACGAGGTGCGCCTGAAGCGCATCGCCGGGATCTATCGCGACGACGTACAGTCGACGTACCGCTGTTCTCACCACAACCCGCAGATCAAGGCGATCTACGACGAGTTCCTCGGGGAGCCTTTGAGCGAAAAGTCACACAAGTACCTGCATACGCATTACACACCACGTCCGATCTACTCCAAGTAGGTACTTTGTTTGTTTGCGTGCCGGCTCCTCGTTGCAGGGGCCGGCTTTTTTTTGCACAGTGATCGCATGGTTTGTCTCTGTCTGACGGCGGATACCGTTCAAGGCTGGTCGAAACAGGTGAAAGAGCACGGAGGTGCCGCCGACATGTTCGAGCTGCGCTTTGATCTGCTCTCGACCCTTCCCGGTCCGGACGAACTCGACCTGATTCGCGCCGACATCCTCCCGCGCCTTTATGGACGCCGGTGGATCGCCACGATTCGTCGCGACGATGACCTGGGTGCGTGGCCGTGCAGCGACGAGACGGGGCGCCGGCGTCTTTTCACCGCCGTACTCACGGCGCTCAAGCCCGACTACGTGGACCTCGAGACGGGATTCGCCGGTGGAGTCGTTCTGGAGGCTGCCCGGGGGAACGGCGCTTCCATAGTTCGTTCGCTTCACGACGCTACCGGCGTGCCGGAGGATCTCGACGGCGTCCTGCATCGCCTCGCGGATGAGTGCGAACCGGGCGACGTGGCGAAACTCGCCGTCGCGCCGCGATCCGCAACCGATGTGGTGCGACTGGTGCGGGCGGCCCGGGGTCTCCCGGAGGGCGAACCGCGCCGCGTCATTCTCGGTATGGGCGAGTACGGCCTCCTGACGCGGGCGGCGCCCTGGATTCTGCGCTCTGAGTGGAGTTACTCATCGGCCGCCGATGGAGCCGGCGCGGCGCCGGGGCACTTCGGACCGGAGGAGCTTCGAAACCTCTTTCGTGTGGGGACCGCCGGACCGGGGTGGCGGCTCTTCGCCGTTCTTGGCGCACCCGTGGCCCACTCCCGGTCGCCGGCGTACCACAACGCCCGTCTCGCCGCGGACGGGATCGAGGCGGTGTACCTTCCGGTCCGCGCCGACGCATTCGACGAGTTCGAAGCGCTCGCTCGGGAACTTCCCATACACGGCGCCTCCGTAACGGTGCCGCACAAGGAGGCCGCCCTGGCGGCAGCCCGGGAGCGAGCGGACACTGCGGTGCGGGTCGGGGCTGCAAACACGCTCATCCGCACCGGGATAGACCGGGGGTGGCGCGCGTACAACACGGACGTTGACGGGTTCCTATCCGCCCTGCCGGAGCGGCCCTTGCACCGCGCCTTGGTTGTCGGTGCCGGGGGCGCGGCGCGCGCTGTAGTGGCGGCGCTGACCGGCCGGAAAATCGACGTGACCATCTGTAACCGCACGCCGGCGCGCGCCGCCCGTCTCGCCGCTGAGTTCGGCCTACGTGAGAGTTCCGTGCTGCCCCTAAAAGGCCCCTTCGATGACGTGAAACCCGATATCGTCGTGCAGACCACGTCGGTCGGAATGGAACCCCGCGTCTATGTGGATCCGGTCCCGGCGTACCGATTTTCCGGGAACGAGGTCGTCTACGACATCATCTATACGCCGGAGGAGACGCGTTTTCTCCGGCGCGCCGCCCGCGCCGGTTGTACCGTTATTCCCGGAACGAGGATGTTCGCGGCGCAGGCCGCGCTCCAGTACCGGCTCTTTACCGGTTCTCTCTGAACTCCCGAATCAGCGTTCCGCTGAACCGCCTGACCACCGAGATACGCCGGACGCGGATGCGAACCGCCTTGCCGTCCGGTTCCCGTCTGCCCCGAACCATGAGATCATCACCGGTCCGGTCGAGCTCCAACGGCCGGCAGAGAATGCGTTCCGGAGTACCTTCTCCGGCGCGGAACACGGCCTCCAGCAGGTCATCGTCGGCGATGGCCTGCTCGATGATCCGTACTTTCCCCAGGTAATCCAGGCCCCGTGCCTCCGTGAGCGCACCGCCTCCCGCCGGGTTCTGCAGTTGTTCCGGGAAGAGGATCAGCTTTCGATCGATCCTGAGAGAGAGCTCTCGTCGCGCTCCTTCGTCGTGTTCGAGTTTTTCCAGGGCAGCGTCGAGATCGTGCGGCGACGCAACGTCCCTCTTGGCGGGAGTCGTCTCGTTCTCCGCCGGCGTGAAACCCGGTACGCTCCTAAAGAGCTGTGACTGCCGGTAACGCTCGGCCAGCCGCGCGAAGTGGGGAACGTCGCTCCCGGGGTCGCCTCGCGTTGACTCCACGATCGCCGAAACGCCCATGTCACGGAGCGCCGCCTCCAGGCGATCCGCGCTCCCCTCCGGAAAGAGAAAGATGTTCTTGCCTATCGCCTCGGCGCCGAGATCCGCCATGGTGGGGGATGCGGCGACCATACGTGCGGCCTCATCGCTCACCTGGAGAACGACCGCCCGCCGGATACGGACGGATCGCGCCCGCTCTTCCCAGCGGGAAACGTTGAAGCGCACGTTTTGCGGGAGCGCCGCGACCCCTTGGAGCAGCGGCAGCGCGGACCCCCGGCTTTGATAGGCGCGCATCACCGAGCGCTCCGTGAGGACAAAGTGCGGCGCGCGGTCGTACGCCACGATCTCGCACACCTCCGAAAGCGCGAAAGCGGTCGCCACGGGCGGGGCATCCGTGAACACCACCTCCATGTTGGCCTGCAGGACGATGTTGCTCGGATCGGGTGTCGTTGCCAGGACGCGACGCGTCGCGTCGGGGAGCCACAAACGGGAGTCAATCTCTACGAGTACGCCCAGTTCGACCAGAAGGTCTACCGCGCCCGTCTCGATCTGCGTCGCCGGCTCAATGAGCATCACGGCGCGCCGGAAACCGCGGCGATCCAGGCCCGTCCCGTCGGGCCATTGCGCAAAGAGGTCGCGCAGGGTGTTGCCCGTTTCGAGCGCCGCCTCTACCGACTCCGCGAGCGGTGCGGACCAGAGCAGCAGATTGACCCACTCATAGGGCAGGTCACCCAGTTCCTCCCAGGTGACGTCGACCGGTGTCACGTTTCCCTCGTCGTCCCGTTCCACCAGGCCCAGGCGCGAGAGCACCTCTATCGCCCGGGCAAACCGGGACTCTCCTTCCGCGTCCGCGGCAAAGAGAGCGGGAAAGGCCTCGTCCAGGGCGTTACGCGCCGAACGCCGCACCGCACCGGACCGTGTGAACACCGTCCCGCTCCACGCGAGGAACGAACGTAACGCACAGGCGAGGTTCACCGTCATCCACGGCCCGGCCCGTTGCGTCGCCGCCGTTTCCCGGTCGGGAACGAATCGAACCAGTTGATAGTTGTCGGTTACGCGGGAACGGATCTCCGCGGCGATGAGCGGGTTGAGGCGGGGCAGCCCTGAACCGTCACGAATGAGGACCATGCGATCCAGGAGGTTCGAAAGCAGACGTTGGATGGAGGCGGGCCCCGGCTCACCGTCGAAGAAGCGAACCAGCGCATCGGTGCCCGGCGCAGGGAGGAGGTCAACGGCGGCGAGTATCTCCGTTTCCTCGTCGTCGATGTACGAGAAAACCCGGTCTACCGTTTTTGGGCGCGAAAAAAAGGCGCGGAGTTCCCGGATGAGGGCGTGTTTCCGCACCGGGCTCTTTTCCGGTCCCAGGTAGTTCCGGTAGAGGGCAAAAAAACTCGAGTCGGACAGACGAAGCAGGTACTCCTCAAACTCGTTCACCCTTCGTGTCCCCAGTGCTCGATATGGTAGGTGTATCCCTGCTCGGTAAGGAAGCGCTGCCTATGGGCGGCGAACCCCTCTTCAACGGTCTGATTGGATACGATCGAATAGAAGTAGGCGTTGCGGTGGCCCTTGGGACGGAGAATACGTCCCAGTCGCTGCGCCTCCTCCTGGCGTGATCCGAAGCTGCCGGAAACCTGAATCGCAAGCGATGCGTCCGGCAGATCAATCGCGAAATTCGCCACCTTCGACACCACGATGACCCGTACGTGGCCGTCTCGAAACTGACCGTAGATCTCTTCGCGCATCGCGTTGGGCGTCTTGCCCGTTATCAATGGCGCCTGTATCTCCGCGGCGATCTTGTCGAGCTGGTCCAGGTACTGTCCGATTACCAGGATCGCGTCTTCCCGGTGGTTCTCGACGATCTGCCGAACGATCGGGATTTTCACGTCGTTCTCGCTGGCGATTCGAAACTTCCGCCGCTTGTCGGCCACCGCGTACTCGAGCCGCGTATCGTGGGGCAGATCCACGCGAATCTCGTAGCACACCGCTTCGGCGATCCACCCCTTCTGCTCCAGCTCCTTCCAGGGAACGTCGAACCGCTTGGGACCCACCAATGAGAAGACGTCCTCTTCCCGGTTGTCTTCGCGAACGAGGGTGGCGGTGAGACCAAGGCGCCGAACCGCCTGGATTTCGGCGGTAACGCGAAAGACCGGCGCCGGCAGCAGATGAACCTCATCGTAGATGATCAATCCCCAGTTTCCGCGGCGGAAGATATCGAAGTGCGGGAAGGGCCCCTCCCTGTCGCCGCGCCACACGAGGATCTGGTACGTGGCTACCGTTATCGGCCGAATCTCCTTCCGCTCACCGGTGTACTCTCCGATCTGGTCCGGATCGATCTCCGTCTTGTCGAGCAGTTCGTCCATCCATTGGTGGACGGCGGCCACGTTGGTGGTCAGGATAAGCGTGTTTGCGGAAACGAGATTCATGACGGCCATACCGATGATCGTCTTCCCCGCGCCGCAGGGGAGCACCACCGTGCCGAACCCCGTCCCCGGTTTGCCGCCGCCGTGGAAGGCGCGCGCCGCCTCGAGCTGGTAGTCGCGGAGGGAAAAGGGCCGTCCCGATCCGGCGACGGAGCGCAGGTTGACCGCGAGCCGTTCACCCTCAACGAGCGGCGCCAAGTCGTGCGCCGGGTACCCGATCCGTACCAACTCCCGTTTGACCGTGCCGCGATCGACCAGAGCCACTGCAAAGCGATCGTCTCCGGCCGGTGAGAGATAGCGCTGAAGCGCGGTATTCGCGGCCAGTTCCCGCCGTACGCTTTCCACGGGCACCACCAGGCTCAGCCGGTACGGATCGTCGGTCGCTTCGATCGTTACCAAGCCGTACCGCGAGACGGTCTCTTCAATGGTGGAGCGGACGTTGCCCGGCACGTCGTACCGGCTGTGGAGTTCGAGCGTCGCCACGATCTCCGCGGCGCCGAGGCCCGCGGAGGCTGCGTTCCACAGGGACAACGGGGAGACCACGTAGGTGTGCATGTGTTCCGGCGACTTCTCCAGCTCCGCAAACGGCGCAATCGCGTCACGAGCCTCTTCCGCCCCGGGGGCGTGGACGTCCAGGAGGATGGTACCGTCCCCCTGCACGATGAGTGCTTGTGACGCGTCTGGGGCCATGGGGTGTTTACCATAGCCGGAGCCGATTCGAGGCGCAAGGTGGCCCGACTCACATGGGCAAATCTCATTTTGGAGATCGAATGACGTTGCCACGTTTCTCCTCATGCGTCCCCCCGGAAGGAAGAACAAAACGCTTGGCTTCGCTGCGCTGCAGAGACGCGTTTTGTTCTTCCTTCCGGGCGCGGCTAATGATCTTTACCTCTACCCGACCGTTTGATCTACAAAATGAGACCCGCCTGCCCTCTGAGATTAAAAGGCCATCGGAGGGCTCGTCGCCCCCGTCTGTCCAAAGGTTTGGGCCGCCGTCGCATGGGCAAATCGGCTCTTCCGGTCTACACTGGTTCCATGGCCAGCGGAAGAAAAACCTTCGTCGTCGATACCAACGTCCTGATCCACCGTCCCGACGCGATTCTCAGCTTTCGTGACAACGATGTGGTGGTTCCACTCTGGGTCCTGGAGGAACTGGACCGCCTGAAGACGCACAGCGACGAACGGGGACGGAACGCTCGTCACGCAATCCGGTTCCTGGACGAACGGGGCCGCCTGGGCAACGTTCAGGAAGGCGTCCGAATTGAAAACAACATCACCCTCCGTTTTGCCATCAGCAAACCGGACGAAGTACCCCGGGACATACTCGAGGACAAGGCGGACAACAAGATCATCCTCACCGCCTACGCGCTCCATAACGACGGAGAGAGCGTCTTCTTCGTCTCCAAGGACATCAACGCGCGCGTCAAGGCCGCGGCCCTGGGTCTCCGCGCGGTGGACTACGAGAAGCAGAAGGTGGACATCAACAAGCTCTACACGGGATTTGTCCGTATAGACATCAAGAACGAAACGTACGAACGGCTCGAGTCGCAGGGCGAGATCGACTGGTCCGAACAGCTCGTGTCGAACCAGTTCGTCGTATTAAACGACAAGGAACACGACGAAGAGATCATCGGTCTCTTTCGCCGGGAAGCGGGAACGGTGCGCTACGTGGATCATCGCATGCCGTCGGTAGTCGGTGTGCGTCCCCTGAACGATGAACAGCGCATGGCCTTCGAACTCCTCCTGGATCCCTCTATCAACATCGTCACGCTCGTGGGCAAGGCGGGAACGGGGAAGACGCTTCTGGCCATTGCGGCGGGCCTCAAACAGGTTCTGGAGGACAAGGTGTACTCCCGTGTTCTGGTGAGCCGTCCCGTCATTCCCATGGGAAAGGACATCGGCTACCTGCCGGGCGCCAAGAACGAGAAGTTGTCTCACTGGATGCAACCGCTCTTTGACAACCTCGAGTTCGTGTTGAACGTCTATCATCAGCACAACGCGAAGAGTACCGAACAGTTGATCAACAACAACACCATCGAGCTCGAGGCGCTCTCGTACATCCGGGGGCGGTCACTTCCAAAGCAGTTTATTATCGTGGACGAGGCGCAGAATCTCTCGCCCCACGAGGTAAAGACGATCGTCTCCCGGGCCGGTATGGATTCAAAAGTTGTGCTCACGGGAGATCCCTTCCAAATCGACAGCCCCTACCTCGACGCGAACTCGAACGGGCTTTCATATCTGGTGGAGACGTTCAAAGGGCAGGATCTCTTTGGCCACATGCTGATGAATCGGTCTGAACGGAGTCCTCTCGCGGAGCTGGCGGCGGAGCTTCTCTGATATGCGTTGCTGAACGTCCTAACGATAGCTATATTTGGTGACGATGGTTGTTGTATGGAACGGGAACCTGCGGTAACAGAACACGAACGCCCGCCGGCCTCGATCGAGGATCGCCTCCGGGCCTCGGCGCTTCTCCGCCTCGACGAACTCGCCGTCGAGCTCGATACGATCGAACTCGAGTTGAACGCAATGCTTGAACGCTCCGGCGAATCCCGGAATTTGTCGGTGTCCTGATCTTATCTTTCCGCCCGAATCTGCCGACACAGATAACGTCATCGGAAGGTAGGGTAAACGCTTGAGAAAACACATCGTAACGTTTCTGGTAGTCGCAGCGCTCGTGGCGCCCGCCGGTGCCCAGGTCCGGTTCGGAGAACTCGACTTGAACGCGGCCAGCGAATTGCTGTTCGAGGCGGAGACGACGGTGCCATCTTACGGCACCTACTCGGCGCTCTTCCAGGCGGACATCCCCGCGGCACAGATGCGACAGCTCTCCTATTTCCCCGAGAAGTTCATGGCCGTCGGTTTGACCGGGGTGTTGCAAATTCAGAACAGGTTCGGGATATTCCGCACCGGTGAGAGCGGATTTGCCCCGATCACCCATTTCCCCGCCTTCGTCCAGGGCAAGGAGATCCGGACCGGGAAGATACTCGGTATCGGAGCCAGCCCCGACGGCCGGTTTCTTACCTACCTATCACCTACATCGCCGGCGTACGGCGAACTCCGTATGTACGACCTCGAGAGCGACACCGAGGTGGTTATCAGCACCAATGTCGCACTCAGCGTCGACGACGCGCCGCTGCGATGGGCGTCGGACTCGGAGTTCTTCGTCTACGCGAAGCTGGGGACGCTCTACTACTACTCGATCGACCACTACGACAACGCCCGAACGCTCAACGAAGATCTGCGCCGGATCGGGAGCGGCAACATCAGCAACGCCTACTGGGCCGCAGACGGCAGTCTCTATTACGTCAGCGGATCACAGGTTTTCCGGATTCTTGGTGTCGAATTCTTCACCCGCTCCCTCTACCAGGACCTGCTCAAGATCGGCACGATCGTCGGAAAGCTTCCTTACATCTTCGATCCGAACTTTGACGAGTTCTGGATATCGCCGGATGGTACCAAGATCCTGGTCAACAAGGAGGGGCGCAACCTGACGGCGCTCTTCCTGACGACCGACGACTTTGTGAACACCGGTGAAACGATCTCGCTTCCATACCTCTACCTGCCGAGGAACACCCGGGTTCAGCGCGTTCTCTGGTCGGACACGGATAAGATCACCGTTATGACCGGCAGTATCCTTCACGGGACGGCTCAAACCTCCCTCTACCGCATCGACCTGGCCGATGTCGAGACGCGGAGCGCCTTTCGCCGAATGGAGGACGAGGACGTGCGATCGATCGCCCTCTCACCGGACGAGTCGGCGGTACTCCTGCTCACCTCCGAGGGGGCCGTTGTCAAGGACTACGAGACGTGGGCGGATATCGGCTCCGTCAAACACACCGACCCGCTCCACGGAGTCTGGCTCGATTCAGATTCATACGCGATCGCCGGACGTTACGAGATACGCAGCTACACCACCACGGGGGGCGGCGAGGGTTCGCTCGTCGCGCTGAGCCAGGTTGATGAGTACGGCTACGCCGAAGACGACGGCGTTATTCAGGTTCGCACCAACGGCAGTCGCTACGAGTTCCTCGATTCGGGGTGGACGCCGATCGACGAGATAGCGGTTGCAGAACGCGGCGTTGCCTCCGAGGAGTATCGCGTCTACCTGGAACTGCTCTCTTCCGGTTCTTACGAGAACATGGTGATGGTTCGAAACGTCGATACCGTTGGAACCGTTCCGCTTTTTCCACGTCCGCTGACGCAGTATGAACCGTTCCCGACTCAGGACGAGAGCGTCAATATGACGAACTTTTCCCACGGCTCCCGGATCCGGCGGCGCGAAGTTGCCCTGGTGTTCAACGCGATCGACTCGGTCGCGGGTCTGACCGAGATTCTCAACACTCTGGCCCAGTACGCCCTGCGCGCTACCTTCTTTGTGAACGGAGACTTCATTCGCCGTCACCCGGGAGCGGTGAAAGAGATCGCCGAGAGCGGCCACGAGGTGGGGTCCCTCTTCTTTACCTACTTCGACATGTCCAACGCCCGGTTCCGGATCAACGCGGATTTTGTAAAACAGGGCCTCGCCCGCAACGAGGACGACTACTTCAACGTGACGCGCCGTGAACTCTCACTCATTTGGCACGCACCGTACTATTTTGTCAGTCCCGAGATCATCTCCGCCTCCCGGGAGATGAACTACGCCTACATCGGGCGCGACGTTGACAGCCGCGACTGGGTGCCCAAGCGGGACGATTCGGGAATATCCCGGCTCTATTCGAGCACGGCGGATATCATCGAGACCGTGCTGGAAGAGAAGAAGCCGGGTTCGATTATCTCGATGACGGTGGGTCGCCCGGGCGACGATCGGCCGGACGGGGGGCGCGACGACTACCTCTTCCAGAGGCTCGACCTGCTCTTGAATAATCTCATCGAACGGGGGTATGAAGTTGTGCCGGTGACCACCCTCATGGATCATGCACAATAAACCGTCGGAGGCAGTAATGGCGATCAACAAGAACTCAGTACAGGCGTACAAGAAGACCAGCGTCCGCACGGCGTCCCAGGGCAAGATCATCGTTATGCTCTACGACGAAGCGGTACGGCAGCTCGACGTTGCGGCGGATCTGCTTTCCGATGGAACCAAGCAGTTGGATCGTGTCAACAACGCCATCGTCAAGGCACAGGACATCGTCACTGAGCTGATGGTTTCGCTCGACATGGAAGGGGGTGGCGAGATTGCGCAAAACTTGTTCCGCCTCTACCTCTACTTCAATGAACAACTCATGGACGGCAACATCAAAAAAGATATCGCACCGGTGAAGCAGGTGCGGAAGCTCATGGCGGAACTGCGTGATGCGTGGAAACAGATCGAGAACACGCAGGTCACCTCAGCGCCCACGACTCGATCGGGCATCAATATTGCAGGATGAACGACAATATCACAATCGCCCGGCGACTCCGGGAACTGCTCGAACGGAAACGGGATACACTTCGCCACTACCTATCCGTTCTTGAACAACAGGAAACGGCGATCGAGGCGGAGGACACCTCTCGCCTGGAGCACCAGGTTGCGCTCGAAACGGAAGTCCTCAAGGAACTCTCCGTTGTGCAGCGAGTGATTACCCCGCTCCGGGACCTCGGCATTGCGCCGGAGAGCGGCGCTCCGCTCGAAGCGTCCCTGGAACGCCTCCAGGCGGAGATATCCAGCCGGCAAAGGAAAAACCGCGAACTTCTCTCTGCACAAATGGCCGACCTATCGGCGCGTATCGAACGCGTGGACGTGCCGCCGCGGCCCAACGAGGTCTATCGCGCCTCCGAACAGCAACCGTCGTTGATCGATATCACGCTCTAGGCCTTCTGCGACACTTACCGGGTCGAGGAGGTTGTCCCGGTTGCGTCGAACCTGGGGAACGAATTGACCTCGTCCCTGCTGTATAATTCGTGAATCGGCGTGGGTGACGGGGCGTAGTCCCGGGAGATGCCCGGCGAGAGTTCCCGGCGCCAACCGGGCGCCCCGTTCCCCTCTTCGAAAGGAATCCGTTTCTTTACTATGAGGCGCTGTTTTCCCTCTACCTTTTCCATCGCCACGATTCCGAACGTACCCCGTCCGAGGTAGGCCAGGCGCTCGCCCTCGCGTACCTGTTCCTGTTCCGTGAGTTTCTTGACGACGCTGTCGAAATTCGCCGGTTTGCCCGTCCGCGGGTCGGTGATCGCGGTAAAGATGTCGGTGATCGGGTCTCCCGAAATTGGACACGGATCGTACTCGCGCTGGGGGATTGGCTCGGGCATGGTATGGATTTCCGGATCGAACGGGCGCCGGCGACTTACCTGGTTCGGCTGCGCCTTTTTCCGGGAACGGTTGCGTCGTTGTTTTCGCGCCATAGGCACGTATAGTACAGCGGGTCGTCGTTGAGTTCAACGCCGGTATGGTACACTCGATCCATGAGCGATGCCCTCTTTCTCCTGGACGGCTACAGCGTCATCTACCGATCGTACTTCGCCATGATGCGGAATCCGCTGCGGAATTCGCAGGGCCAGAACACGTCGGCGATCGTTGGATTCGTTCGAACCATCCATTCCATATTCAAGGATCACGCACCATCCCATTTCGCCGTTGCCATGGACCCGCGAGGACCGACGTTCCGGCACGAGCGTTATCCCGAGTACAAGGCGAACCGTGAGAAGGCGCCGGAGGATCTGCACGACCAGGTGCCGGTGATAGAGACGATCATGCGGCTCCTCAAGATCCCGGTGCTCGTGGTGGATGGATTCGAGGCGGACGACATCATGGCCACGCTGGCCAGGCGATGCGCGGACTCCGGGCGCTCCTGCCGCGTCGTCACCGGTGACAAGGACCTGCTCCAGCTCGTTGGCGGCGGCGTGGATGTGTTAAAACCGGGCAAGGGCGAGCTTACGCCCATGGATACCGACGCCGTGCTCACGGAGTGGGGCGTCCGGCCAAACCAGATCCTGGACTACCTGTCGCTGGTGGGCGACTCTTCAGACAACGTCCCCGGTGTGAAGGGCATCGGGGCCAAGACGGCGGCATCCCTGTTGGGACAGTTCGACACGCTCGACGAGATCTACGCGAAACTCGACGCGGTGAAGAGCGCCGGCCAACGTACAAAACTCGAGGAGGGACGGGAGAGCGCATACATGAGCCGCGACCTGATCACCCTCCGGTACGACGTACCGCTTCCGGTGGACATCGACGACCTTGCGGTTCCGTCCCTGGACGTTCGCGCCGCGGCACCCACACTGATCGCGGAGGGGGCCCGCTCACTGGTTCGCGACCTGGGTGTCGATCCCGACCTGATTCCGGCGGAAGAGATCAGCGCCGCCGCACGGGCGAAAGACGCGCTCCCGTCGGTGCGCACCCCTGAATCGGGCCGGACCGGTGAAGGACCGACCGGCGTCGCATCGGCCGAAAGGCCCGCACAAACCGATAACGGTGTCGCGCCGCAGGCGCCGCGCGATCCGGCGGAAACGGCGGCGCTCACCGGCGTGGCCGTTTCCGAGTTGAACCGCCCCGGTTCGTACACCTGTGTCAAGGACGAAGAATCGCTACGCCGGTGGGTGGACACGATGGTTGCCGCCGGTGAGTGCGCCTTTGACTGCGAAACCGACAGTCTCGACGCCGTTGCGGCGAACCCGGTCGGTTTCTCTCTCTGTTGTGAATGGGGAACCGCCTGCTACATCCCGCTCCTGGGGCCCGATGGGCCCGTCCTGGACGCTGCGACCGTTCGGAACGAACTGCAACGCCTCCTGGAGGATCCGTCGGTACGCGTCATCGGCCAGAACATCAAGTATGACTACAAGGTGATGCGCCGCTGGGGCGTGACGATCGCCAACGTGGCCTTTGACACGATGATTGCCGCCTGGCTCGCCCAGACCAACGCGAACAGTTTCGGTATGGACGCCCTATCGGAGCGCTACCTGGGATACACCACCGTTCATTACGCGGACGCCGTGGGCGACGGCGACGCACCGTTTTCATCGGTTGACCTCGAATCGGCGACACGTTATGCCGCGGAGGATGCCGACGTCACCTTCCGGCTCGCCCGCGTTCTCGCGCCGGTCCTCGAACAGCGTCAGGTTACAGAGCTCTTTGCACAAACCGAGATGCCCCTGGTACCGCTGCTGGGCGAGATCGAACTGGCGGGTATCCGGCTCGACACGGACCAACTATCCGCCTACGGGACCGAGCTGACGCAGCGTATAGGCGAGATCGAAGCGAACATTCACGCCGAGGCGGGACACCCGTTCAATATCGGGAGCACCAAGCAGTTGCAGGAGGTTCTCTTTTCCGAACGCAAACTGCAACCGGTCAAGAATACCAAGACGGGATTCAGTACGGACAACTCGGTACTCCAGGTCCTGGCCAAGGAAGACCCAATCCCGGAGCTTGTTCTCCAATACCGGCAGCTGACCAAGTTGAAGAGCACCTACGTTGAGGCGCTTCCGAAGATGGTCAACGGTGAAACGGGGCGCGTCCATACGCACCTCAATCAGACTGGAACCGCCACGGGCCGCCTCTCCAGTACCGATCCGAACCTTCAGAATATCCCGATCCGCGACGACGAGGGGCGACGCATTCGCATGGCCTTTGTGGCCGGCGACGGATGCCGCTTTGTAAGCGCCGACTACGCCCAGATCGAACTGGTCGTTCTGGCGCACCTTTCGGGAGACCCGGGCCTCCGGGCGGCGTTCGGCGAGGGCGAGGACGTCCATCGTCGTACGGCGGCACTCCTCTTCGGCCAAGAGCCCTCCGACGTAACGCACGACCAGCGACGAATCGCCAAAACGATCAACTTCGGCGTGATGTACGGCATGAGCGCCTTCCGAATGTCGAACGAACTGGGGATTTCCCGCGGCGAGGCACAAGCCTTCATCGACGCGTACTTCACCACCTACAGCGCCATCCGTTCCTTCGTGGACAGGACGGTACAGGAGACGTCCCGGGCGGGAGAGATTCGGACACTGCTCGGCCGCCCGCGTCCGATTCCTGACATCAACAACCGCAACAAGACGGTCCGTGCGGCGAGCGAGCGCGTCGCGACGAACACACCGATCCAGGGATCCGCTGCCGACATCGTCAAGCGGGCCATGCTGGCGGTGGCGGAGCGTCTTCGCTGTGACGGGCTCTCGAGCCGGATCGTCCTCCAAGTTCATGACGAGCTTATCCTCGAGTGCCCGCGAGAGGAGGTGCCGGCGGTGAAGGCGCTCCTGGTGGAAGAGATGTCAACGGCCGTCGATCTCGAAGTCCCGCTTCGGGTGAGCGTCGAATCGGGTACTCGCTGGGGCGAGATGCATGAATAGTCGCTCCTCGGGACCCGTCGTCGGGATCGCCGGCAGATGCTGCGCGGGAAAAGACGTAGTCTGTAACTACCTGCTTGAGAGGGGATACCAAGATCTCAACGTCGACCGAATCGGCCATCTGGCACTCGATGTCAAGCGCGAGGAAGTTGCCGCTACTTTCGGTGCCTCCGTGATGGCACCGGACGGATCGGTGGACAGGGCGGCTCTCGGCGCGATCGTCTTTACGAGTTCCGCCGAGCGCTCGCGGTTGGAATCGATCGTTCACCCCTGGATGGTGGAGCAGGTTCGATTGGCCGTCGAAGAGCACCGGAACAATCCGGGACTCTACCCGGGGGTGGCCGTGAACGCCGCGCTCCTCTTCCCGATGGGACTGGATCGCTTCTGTGACGAGATTCTCTGGGTAACGGCGCCGCTTGCGGCGCGAATCCGCCGTGCCCGCCGGCGGGACGGCATGTCTCCGGCACAGCTCTTTCGGCGGCTCTGGAGCCAGCGTCGCCTCGGTCCTCAAGATATCGGCCGTCGCGCCGATATGATAACTGTGAAGAACTCTGGAACAGTTGCCGAGCTGTACCGTCAGCTCGCGAGGATTGAGGCTCAAGGATGGAACAGAACAGAACACTCATGATCATTGTCTCGGTCGCCGTGTTTCTTGCGGCGATCGTGGGTGTCGGTGTGGCATTACTCTATCCCCGTGGCGACGGGTCCGGCGCGGTCGCAGAGGGCGGCTCGGTGGAGGAGTTCGATCCGATCGAATACGTCCGGCGACCCGAAGCGTCCCCCCTATCGGAGTCCGAGAAGGAGCCGGTCATTATCGTGTACGGGGTGGACGAGGGACCGGAGAGCGAAACGGTGGAGGAACCGGCGAGTGAAGAACCGGCATCCCCGGTGACGGTCGCACCGGTACCAACGGTCACCGTGACTCCCACGCCGGAACCGCGTACCTTTGGCCCCTCCGGCCCGCAACCCGTGGCGGCGGCACCGGTCGAGCGCGCTCCCGAACCGCGGACGGAACGCGTCACCGAGTACTGGATACAGCTCGTTGCATCCCCGAGCCGCGATCGCGTTGAACAGGCCCTGCTGTCGATCGAGGAACTGGGCGTCGGCGGGCGAATAACCACCCGCGACGTGGAGGGAACGATCTACTATCGGCTTCGTGTGGGTCCCTACCAGAGTAAAGATGAGGCCGAGAAATTCCTCAGCTGGATTCGCGAGATCGAGCGATTCGCCGAAGCGTACATATCCGAGGAGTACCCGGTGAGGTCGCTTGGCGGCTGACCGCCAATCGGCCACGCCGCGCCAAGCGGTGCGGCTACTCCGTGCCATTCAGCGCCACACGGCGCGATAGCGCCAAAAGGCGCGTTCACATAGAGACGGACCGTCCCGGTTGGGGCGGTCTTTTTTTGATATATTCAAGGCCGTATGCGCGCGCTTCTTCGTCTTCTCACCATAACCGCCGTGGCGGTGCTTTTTGTTTCCTGTGAGATGGTGCAGGACCTCCTCGGGACCTCCTCCGACGACGCTTCCGGTGGAGGCAGTGATCCGAACGACGCTACGTTTTCAAGCTCCCTGTACCGCCTTGAGGGCGTTTACGAGGGCGTTTCAACGGTGACCGCGGATCTCGGGGCGTCCCCGCGGGATGTCTATTATGTTTTTTCGAATTTGAGTGGCTCGCGTGTCAACGTTGGGGACGCCATAACTGAATCGTACGTTCTCTGGGGACCCAACGACCGTGTTCAAGCTATCGGGCAGCACTTCTCGCCATCTGCATTTCCGGAAAGCCGATACACGCCGGCAATCCGGGGTCTACCACCCGGCCGTTCCCAAGTTGTCCCGCAGACTGTCCGCGAATCAGTTGGGTCCGATGCGGTCGGCGCGTCATCCGTGGCGTGGAGGGCTCTTTCAAGTTATTCGGTTGGTAGTACGGAGCGACTGTATACGAACCTCGATGGTTCCAAGTTTGTGGAAGCGACAGTACGCGCGTTGTCGTCCGACGGCACGCGAGAAGTCTACATCTGGGTGGACGATGTGATTTACAATAGCGAGGGTCTTATCGACGCGGCGTACGAAGCTCTCGCGGATCGGTTTCTGAAGAGTGGCAACGACAACGACATCTACGACTGGGTGACGACGATTTTTGGTGCCCCCTGGGGAATCCACGATAGCCCCGTTTCGCTTATTCCATCTGAATCGGATGACATCCACATTCTGCTCTACGACATCGAAGAGGGATACGCCGGGTACTTTTGGAGTAAGGACAACGTTGCGTCAACATACTATGGCGGCAGCAATGAGCGCCTGATGTTCTACATCGATCATACGTTTTTTGCCGCACAGGACGGACCAACGTGGGATATCTCTGACTCCGGTCCCGCTGACATGGTCTCGACCCTGGCGCACGAGTTTCAGCATATGATCAACTTCTACCAACGCGAGATCCTTCGCGATCCAGACAATTACTTTCGAGTCGACACATGGATCAATGAGATGAGTTCGATGGTGGCGGAAGACCTAGTCGCGGACAAGCTCGCTATAGCCGGTCCCGCGGACGGGCGGCTCGGGTCCTATATCATCGGCGCCGCGGAGTATCGTGTTACGGACCGTTACCCAGACGGTTCCAACATCAACGTAATTGTTACATACTACGCGCTTTATTATTCGTTTGGCGCCTACCTTTCGCGAACGTACGGATCACAGCTCTTCACCGAAATTGCGCGCCAACCGATCGCGGCGCCAGCTGAGAACATTGACGGGTCTTCGAATGGGAATGGCGAGATTGCACTCCGGTCGGCGATAGAGGCAGTAACCGGCGAAGCGGCACCCACCTTGGACGAGTTGATTCGACGTTGGGCTATAGCGATGTTTGTCTCCGACGATCCGACTGCGACGGTACCGTTCAGTATCAACGAGTCGGATGGATTTATCAGCTCGCAGACCAATGGTACCACATACAATCTGGAATCTATCGATCTTCACGGGTACTGGAACGATTTTTCCGCAGCGGGCTTTTCGTACCGGGGGCCGCTCATCTTTGTCTATGATCAGGCGTTGGTGGGGCTGTCTGACCGAGGCAATGCGTTTTTTCTCGCGCGCGAACGGGGCTCGAACCTGTTTCAGGAAGCCGTCGACATCCCCGATGGCGTCACACTCACCGTTCTCAGCCGGGAGTCGCAATGACGCGGACGTGGTTTTTTTTCGGAGCGGCCCTTGTTTTCTTGTCGGTCGTTTTGGCGATCGTTCCGGCACGCGGAAACCACGAAGATCCTCCGTCTGTGCCGGACGAGACGAATCGAACGATCCGCGTGCGGGGTCGTGTCGCTTACCTCGGAAACGATCCCCATTCGTTCCTGGCGATCAACCTATTTGAGCCCCTGGATGGAAACGGAACGTTCCGGTTGTATGGCCCCTTGGTGGATGTACTCGCGCGCAACCAACAGCAAGATACTGTCACACTACTCATCAAAATCACGCGAGAATCCCCTGGCCCAGGTTTCCCGCCGGAAGCCGAGGTACTCGAGATCGTTTCACCGGACGAATAGCTCCAGACGTTCGTGCCGCACCAGGACCTCCCCATCCCGTTCTTCCGCCTCCACCGGCTCCCACACCTCCAGTTCCCGCTCCTGCGACGTAACGACCGGGACGTGGCCGTTCCTGTGGGCCGGTTCCTTGCCGCCCGCGAGACGCGATACTACAAAATCGGCGTGACCGTTCACGCGTTCCCTGGCGCGCTCACCGAGCGAAACGATCGTATCCGGCGGCCAGAATGAAGCGATCAGTTGGTCCGCGTGCTCCGAGCAGTACGAGGACCTGCCGGCGGCGATCGCCGCCCGGGCTGTGGTGAGCGTCCCGGCAAAGGGATCAAACACCGTTTCGCCGTACGCGGAGAACATCGAGATAAGACGGAAGGGCAGCTCCATCGGATAGGCGGCGCTCCGCAGCCGAAGCCCCCTGTGATTCTCCCGATTCCGCGCCTTCAACGACTGCGGTGCCGCCGGGATGTCCCAAAGGTCACTGAACCACCGGTTGCGTTCCTCCCAAAATACCGCGCTCCTCCGTCGAACCGAAGGAACAGGGTAGTGACGAGTGCCGGGTTTCCGGAAGATGAGAATGTGCTCGTGTTCCAGCGTTACGTACGCCGCGGACGGCAGCATACCTGAACCCATGAACTTGGTAGGGCTGTTAGTCGGTTTGCGCCACAGGATACCCGGCAACTGGTCAAACCCGAGGGATCCCATCGCCTGGGCCACGCGAAGGTGGTTCGGGAAGAGCTGGAATCTGCCTTCCACCGTTCGCACGGCGTCGCCGATGTTGATGCAGCAGAGTCCGCCGGGAACGAGCGACTCGAACACGACCTTCCAGACCCGGTCCAGTTCCCGGTGCATCAGTTCGAACGCTTCCCGACTATCAGAGGCAAGGGCAGACCCGGTCCGGTCGTTCATGGCGGCGAACTCGTCATCCCACATGGAGATCATTGGATAGGGCGGTGATGTGACGACGAGTTCAACGGGAGATGGCGGTGCGACACGCCGTGCGTCGACCGCCGCAACGACGTGCGTGGTGGTCACGGCGGGAGCGTACCATGGAAAGCGAGTATACTAATAGGAGCGTGCTGGTTTTCTACGACCTCGAAACGTTTGGAACGGACGTCGCCTTTGATCGCATCAGCGAGTGCGCCGCGGTCGTCACTGACGACGCCTTTGACCTCGTCGAAGAGCCCACCGAGCTGCGCTGTAAACCGCCCCTGGACTACCTGCCCCACCCGGAAGCGTGTATCGTAACCGGTATCAGCCCGCTCACCGTGGAAGAGTCGGGCATCGATGAGCCGGAGTTTGCCCGGGCGGTCCACGGTATCGTCTGGCGCGACACTTCGGTCTCGATCATCGGGTATAACAACGCCTCCTTTGACGACCAGTTCCTGCGCCACCTCTTCTATCGCACCTTCCATGAACCGTACAAATGGCAGATCCGCAATACCTCGATCGATCTGCTCGCCATCGTCCCGGCACTCTTTGACTTTCACCGGGACGCCTTTGTGTGGCCCCGGGACGAGGACGGCCGGCCGTCGTTCAAACTGGAAGCACTCGTGGAGGCGAACGGACTCCAGGCCGGCACCAGCCACGAGGCGCTATCGGACACCTTTGCCCTGCGGAACCTTGCGAAGGGTATCCACGATCGCGTACCCGAGGTCTGGGAGTGGCTCCCGACCCTATCCGACAAGAACGAGCTCAAGCGTCGCTGCACCGTTGCCGGCGAGGCTCGCGACGCTCACTCCCGCCTTCTCATCTACTCGACGCCGGTGATCAAACGCGAGGAGCGTTCAACGACGATCGTAACGCCCGTGTGCGCCGATCCCCGCACGCCCGGGAATAACCAGTGGTGGCTCCTCGATCTGGCGCGGGCCGTTGCGGATATCATCTATCTGACGGAAGACGAAATCGCGGAGCGATTGGCAGCCGGACCGGGTGCTCCCGGGTCCCACGAGTTCTGGCGCTCCCTCTTCCAGGTCCGTGTCAATCGCTTCCCCATGCTCGTTCCGGCCACGGACAGCGCGCTCACCCGTCTCGATCTCCTTGGGGTAAGTACCGGCGACGCGGTACGTCGCGCCGAATCGGTTGCGGCTTCAGATATCGCCGAACGCCTTCGCTCCGCGTTACTCCGGGTGTCGTACCCCTCCGACCAGAGCCGGCGTGACGCCGACGGTGATCTCTACCACGCCTTTCCACCGGACGCGGAGGCAACGGCGCGGGAGATGCTGCGCTCACAGTCGCTGGAGTGGCTGCGCTACCAGCAGCCGGGGAAGGATGACCCGGCCTTCCCGCGCTTCTCCGACGCGCGGTATCGGGAACTGCTATGGCGCTTCCGCGCCCGCTACCTGCCGGAAACGCTTACCGCCGATGAAACGCGCAGTTGGAAGGCACAGGCGCGTCGCCGGCTATCTGCACCGCCCAACGATCGAATCCTGGGGCTCGAGTCCTTTTCACGGGAGTGGCAGCAGAGCAGGGATCGTCACGCCGTTCGCGGGCGCCTGTCGGAGCGCAACAGGCGGGTACTGCTGGAAGTCATGGAACACCGCAACCGCGTGGCGCGCTGGCTCGCTCTGGCCGAACAGGCACCGGTCCTCTGACCGCCGGCGTTTATGGATCGGTTCGATCGTAGACGGGGTCTTTGCCCACCCAGCGTCCAGGGAGAACGGCAGGCACCGCCGCTCGCTCTTTATGGGTGAGCGTCAGCGTACCGCCGGCCATCGTGTCCGCCAGCTGCTCCACCGTACGCGCTCCCAGGATCGGCGTGTGGACCCGTTCCTCCGCCATGACCCAGGCGAGCGCCAGCGCCGCGGGACTCACGGAGCGCTCCCCGGCGTGTGCGACAAAGCGCTCCGCCAGCGCCAGCGAATCGGCCGTGATGTACCGCTCCCGATAATACGGGGTCGTTGTAAGCCGTACGTCCGGCGGCGAAGCCGAGTCCCGGGAGTACTTTCCCGTCAGGAGTCCGCCCGCCAGGGGGTTGTACGTCATGACGCCCAGGCCGTGGTGCCGGCACAGTTCGAAGACCTCCAGCTCGGCACTCCGGTTCACCGCACTGTACGCCTGCTGCAGCGAGATAAAACGCGGCGCCAGGGAGGCATCGGCGAGCCGAATGTACTCCGCCAGCATCCAGCCCTTGAGGTTGCAGGCCCCCACATAACGGATCTTTCCCTGGCGGATCATGTCGTCCAGGGCGCGAACGGTTTCATCCACCGGTGCCTGGTAATCCCAACGGTGGACCTGGTAGATATCGATCACGTCGGTCTGGAGGCGCCGGAGGCTGTTCTCCACCTCCCGAACGATATGGAACCGGGAAAGGCCGCGGTTGTTCCGGGGCGGATCACCGTAGCCGCCGTGCATGGCTCCAAACACCTTCGATGCCACCACAAGGGAGTCGCGATTCCCGCGCGCCTTTATCCATTTGCCAAGCGTCTCTTCCGCCCCGCCGTCGCTGTAGATGTTGGCGGTATCGAAGAAGAACCCGCCCTGCTCGACGTAGTAGTCGGCCAGGGCAAACGACGTGGCCTCGTCCGCCTCGCGGCCAAAGGTCATTGCCCCCATGCACAACCGGGAAACACGGAGGCCTGACCGGCCGAATCGAATCGTCTCCACGGCGTCTATTCGGTGCGGATCGAGGTGCTGAAGTTTGGCACGATCACGTAGGTGCGTCCCGCCTCGAACTCCTGTGTGATCTCCGCCGCCATTCCCCCGGTTCGCACAAGAATCGTGTGGCGCCCCGGCGGGAGGTCGAATCGGTTTTGCACCTGGGGCCGTCCGTCAACAAAGACGGTCACCATGCTCGCGGCGCCGGGATTCGTCCGGTCAAGCATGCTCTGCGGGATTTCCAGCCGTACGCCGGCGTTGGCCGGGCGCAGTTCCGCCTCGATCGATCGAGCTCGGTCCAACGTGACCGTCGTCGTGAAATCGAGGTACCCCTCGGCCCGGAGGGTGATCGAATACGTTCCCGGCGGCAAGGAGCGCCGGAAGCGAGTGCGACCCGAATCACGGCCGTCGATGAACACCTGAGCCGGAACGTTCGCGGTTACGGTGAGATCGTTGGTGATCTGCTCCAGATTGGCCGTGATCGTTCGGTCCGAGCGGATATCGATCGTCTGCTGCCAGTCGCGATAGCCGTCGGCGGTTACCCGAAAGGTGTGGGAACCGGTCGGCAGTTGGAGATTCAAATCTGTATTGCCGACAGACGAGCCATCAACAGTCACGTCAGCACCCTTGACGTTCGATTGAATTGTGACTGTCACAAGGGGCTGCCGTTGTCGCCCGCGGCCACCCGATTGGGCAGGTAACAGCGTTGCTATGACGAGCCCAAGGAGTAGTGGGAGGCTTACCCGTTTCATTCCGCGGCACCTCGTTTTCGACCGCGAACACCAGTCAATCCGTCTTGATCGGGGACGGAAAGGAACGTTATATCGGATGCAGTTCCGTCATCAACGGTTGGACCCTGGGGTACAACGCGAACATCCGGAACAATCTGATACCATTCATAGTTTTTGTCATCCAACAGCATATTCACTCTAACCATCGATGCCGAACTGATGTTGGTGTACTCAGGAACAGCGTAAGAACCCAGGTACACGTAGTCGAGGGTGATGTTGCTCTGTCGTTTGTACCCGTCGGTGTAGCTGTCCTCTGCCGGAACGGTTTGAATAACGTACAACCGTGCCGCGGCTCCTCCGGAATCGTCGTTCGCCAGAGTCGCCGGCGAACTCCTATCGTACGTGAACGCGTTGAGATAGACTTCCGCTTGTCCGATCCAGTACCACCCGCCGGGACGTTCGGAAGCCGAAATGAGTGCCACATCGTCTGAGAACGCCGCGCGAAGACCGTTCGAGTCACCGCTTGAACTCGACGCCATCGACATCGCAGTACCACTTGTATCTTCCTGACCCGAGGTCGTTGTGGCAAAGAGCATTGTGATGGTTTCCGGCAATTGTGGATTCGATGTGTCGTTGTACGGTCCCGATTCCAGGGAGGTGTCGTTATCCAAACGTACAGCCGGCGTAGACGATCCAGCCGGGTACTTGGAGGCGTTGAAGTAGACTTGGTCGCGGCCAGACGAGGGATATACGTCATATGGCGTTGAGTAAGATGCTGCGCCGCTGACGCTCGTCCAGCTCGTGGAAAACGTCATGTGAATATCTACATCTACATCGTCTTCCTCCGAACCCCCTTCCGTGTTGTCCCAGACGGCGATGAACGATAGCCCCCAAAGATCATCTTCGGACAGCTGGTACGCCGGGACGTCCGGAATCGACTCCGCAAGCCCGCCGACCGAGACTTTTTCCGGGGGAACGAACCACCCTTCCTTTGTCGCCGTTACCACGTAGGTGCCCGATTCGAGGTCACCGAGCGAGTAATAGCCGCTTGAACTCGTTGTTGCCGATTTCGATTTGGAACCATTCACCGACGTCAGCGTCACGGTAAATCCGGACATGTCCGTTGAACTACCTCGGGCGTCGACGATATATCCTCCGGCGCCAAAGAGTACTTCTTCGATGAACCACTCGCATCCAGTCAAAGCGGTCACGGCGATGGCTGCGATTGCGAGGTAAAATAGTCGTTTTTGCATCATGGAATCTCTCCTTCAATCTTCGAAATTCGAGCCCAATTATATGTCATGAAACACCAAATCTCACAGCGCATGTCACTGCGTTTAGAACACGCGGAACGAATCGGCGGCTATTCCCTGGGAGCCGGAATGGCCCGTGTTGAAGTGCCATCGGAAATCGAAGATGTTGAGTGGGTCTTGGATCGGCATGCGATGGATGGTCAACGCGTGGATCCGGTGCTCCATTCTCTCCTGGGGATCACCCACGCGCGTCATAGTCCGCAGCGCGAGCGTCGGGAAGTGGAAATCGCCGACCAGCACGATGTCCGCGGCGGAAGGTCCGCGTTCGGCGAGATCAAGCGCGGCGTGAACGGCGGGAGCAATATCCGAACCGGCGCCGCTATCGGCAAGAATGCGGGAAAACGGCACGAATGTTATGATTGTGACAAACAGGCAGAGGAGTCGAGTCAACAAAGTGATGTTTCCCATATGATTTTGCTCTATTCAGATAAAGTAAATGAGGGTACCTCTGGAAACTCGGTATTATTGGTCAAAACGCGAGGGAATTCATAGGATAGGACCCCGAGGGGGACGGAATGGGTATCGATACACAACCGAGCTTCGCGGAGCACGAAAACAACCTGCGTTTGGAACGGCTTACCACCGGAACACGTTGGCAGCTCTCGATGCGGTTGTGAATTGGGAGAACTTCCAGCCGACGTTGAAGAAAGCGCTGAGGAAGAGGGAACCAAAAGGACCGGGAGGACGACCGGCATTCGATGCGGTGGTGAAGTTCAACATGCTGGTTCTGCAATCGCTGTACAATGTGTCCGATGCGGAATTGGAGTTTCAAGTGGAAGACCGCGCGACCTTTCGCGCATTTGTCGGGCTCAGTTCCGGCGACACGGTGCCGGATGAAAAGACGATATGGGAGTTTCGAGACACACTGGTGCAGGCGAAGGTGATGAAGAAACTCTTTCACCGGTTTGAATCGGTCCTCTCGGGGCAAGACCTGTATGTGAATGATGGCCGGATCGTCGATGCTGAGATTGGAGAAGCACCGCGACGGCGGGTAAAACCGGAATCGGAAGAACACACCGGCAAACAGACGCAGGAAGACTCAAAAGAGCGCCGACGGCGAGAAAACAGGAAGCGGCAGGTCGACACGGACGCGCGGTATACAACGAAGCACAACACGATCTCTTTCGGGTACAAGAACACGGTCAAGATCGACAGAGGGTCGAAGCTCATTATGGGATATGCAACCTGTCCGGCGAATCGGCACGACGCAACCGTGTTTGACGACGGTTATCAGAACGGCGGGAGTGGGGAAATCTCGAATCATGCACAAGGGGTATCGAGGGAAACCGATAACCGACGAACAGAAAGCAGAAAACAGGCAATGGGCAAAAGTCCGCGCCCGCGTGGAGCACGTGTTTGCGCACAAGAAGTACGTGATGCGTCAACGGCTGATACGAAATATCGGAATGGATCGGGCTGATTTTCACATCGGGCTATCGAATCTGGCGTACACCATGCAGCGATTGGTATTCTCGAAACGATCCCTGGGGACGGTGGGAGCATAACGCCGCAATGCCCAAAGAAGTGGGTCTCCATGAAGAATCCGAGATGACAATCCGACGCTCATACGGCTGAAGAACAACACACATCAGACTCCGTCGCGCGCCCCACGTCGGAAATCGCATTCCTGTCGAGTTTCCAGAGGTGCCCAACCATAGCCGGCCGACCGATAACGGGCTTGTGCGCGCAAACGAACGGAATGTGCACCGGGAAACCGACAAAGTGATTGGTTTTTTGACTCTGTTTTGACAGAAATCTACTTTTTCATTGACATCGGGTACGAAAAAAGATACAATTAAAGTGAGCACTCGTTCTATGGAGGCGTTATGAAAGACACGCTGACGCTGGCGCATATCAACATGAATGTGATTTTGCGCAACATCGAAAACCTGTGCCGGATCGATGAGACGGCAAAATCGCTGGTGGCTTCGGATGATATTGCCATCGGGTTTCGGGTCAAAAACGGCCCCAGTTGTACGCTCAGGTTTTCGAAGGGAGAATGCGAGTTCATTCGCGGTACGGCTCGGGGGCGCGTCCTCCTCTACTTCAAGTCGCCGGACCATTTCAACGCGATGGTTGAGGGTACGGCCAATCCCATTCCCCTGCGGGGCCTATTCAAACTGGGATTCCTTACCGGCGCCTTCAAGGAGCTTTCGGCTCTTCTTGAACGCTACCTTCGCCCCTCAGATGAAGACCTGGCCGATCCCGTTTTTCGTACCATGAGCACTGAGCTGACTCTGTACACAGCCGGTTACGCGATAGGGGAAGTGGGAACTGTGGATCCGATGAGCAAAGGGATAGGCGGTTCAATGCCCACGGGGGAGATCGTTCTGGAGGTGGCCAACGGACCGTCGCTGGTGATCTACCGGGACGACAAACGCCTGGTGGTGGAACGGCGGCGATCGGATTCCTCAAGAGCGGCAATGACATTTTCCGATATGGATTCGGCGTTTGCGATGCTCACGGGAACGATAGACTCCTATTCGGCCATCGCCCAGGAAAGACTGCGCCTTCGTGGATTTGTCCCAATGCTGGACAAAATCGACAAGCTGTTATTCAAAGTTTCGGAATATCTGAAATAGGGATCGATATGAACATCAACAACTACAAAAAATCGGAAGAAGCTTTTGGCCGTGCACTACGGGTAATCCCTACGGGCATCCATGGACACCTGGGACCGGCGGAGGGGTGCATGATCCCACCAAGCGCCTTTCCACGCTTTGCCTCCAAGGCAAAAGGCGCCTACTTCTGGGATCTCGATGGCAACAGGTTTGTCGACTATATGTGTGCGTACGGCCCCAACATACTGGGCTACAACGATCCCGATGTGGACGCGGCGGTTCAGGAGCAATTGCAAAGCGGCAACTGCACGACCGTTCCCTTCACCAACATGATCGACCTGGCCGAACTACTGGTAGACACGGTCGATATGGCCGATTGGGCGTTCTTTGCCAAAAACGGTGGCGATACGACGAGCATGGCTTTGATGGTGGCCAAAGCCGCCACAGGACGAAAGAAAACGATCTTGGTGAAGGGGAATTACCACGGCGTCGCACCCTGGACTCAGGTTCTCGGAGCGCCGGGAATCGTGGAAGAAGATGTAACTAACAATATCTACGTGGATTGGAACAACTACGAGCAACTGGAACGAGCAGTTGAAGAGAACAAGGATGAAGTCGCCTGCTTTATGTCGACACCGTACTGGCACCCGGTTTTCGTAGACAACGAGCTTCCGGAACCGAGTTACTGGAAACGAGTCAGAGATCTATGCACGCGCAACGGTATCGTGCTCGCCGTGGATGACGTACGGTGTGGGTTTCGGTTGAGCGAAAAAGGTTCCGACCATTATTACGGATTCAAAGCCGATTTGGTCTGTTTCTGCAAGGCCTTGGGCAATGGTTACAATTTCTCGGTTCTGTGCGGAATCGATGTCCTCAAAGACGCAGCTTCCAGCATCACCTACACCGGAAGCTACTGGCTTTCGGCGGCTCCGTTCGCCGCGGGAATCGCCTGCATCAACAAGATTCGCGAGATTGGTGCCGATTCCATCGTTATGGACCTGGGATCTCAACTCACCCAAGGGCTTTCGGAGGTGGCTTCCAAACACGGTGTGGATCTGCGGATCAGCGGTGAACCGTCGATGTGGTACATGAGGATAGCCGATGACGACAGCCTGGATATTCATCAACAGTGGGTAGCCGAGTGTGTGAAACGGGGGGTCTTCTTCACCAACCATCACAATCTCTTTATCAACAGCGCTCTGAGCCGGGCAGATATCGATTTCACTCTGGAGGTGGCGGACGAGGCGTTCGCCGTGGTCGTCAAAAACAACCCGCAGGTGTATGGAAAGGGCGGCTGAGCGTGGCCAGAGTCTTCCATAAACCCACCTTCGAACGAATCCCTGAGGAACGGCAGGAACGTATTCTCAGGGAAAGCATCAAGGAATTTGCCGCCAACGGGTACCTGGGCACCAATATCAACGCCATTGCCGAGAACGCCGGAATCAGCATCGGTTCGATGTACAGTTATTTCGCCTCGAAGGAAGACCTTTTCCTCACGATCGTGAACAGACAGTTTGCGTTGTTGGAGCGGCTCCTCTCGTCAATAGACACCGAAACCAGTTTTTTTCTCATTCTGGAAGAACTCTTTCGCGTGACCATGAAGAGTGCCCTGCAACACCCCGAATTGAGTCAGATCTACCTGAACATCACGACTTCGCCGCTCGCGGCCATGGCTTCCCGGATTTCCGGAACGATGGAAGGGCATATGGCGGTTTTTCTGCGTCGAATCATCGGGCAGGCAAAGCAAGCGGGGGAAATCGAACCCGGTCTCAATGAAGATTTCCTGGCGTTTTGTATCGACAATCTGCTGATGATGTTTCAGTTCTCCTTCTCTTCGGAGTACTACCGACAGCGGATGCGCCTTTACCTCGGTGAGAAGCTATCTGAAGATGGTGAAGAGCTGATTCGGCAAAGTGTCGGGTTCGTCAGAAATCAACTTCGGCACTCCTCCCTTGCAAATCCGTGAACGCTTGAACCAACGAACAGAGCCCTCTTTCAGGCCGCTCTTGTGAAGAATCGGTCGGCGGTGGTGGGGGTGGAAGACCGTGCACCTTCGGGGTCCGCAGGCAAACATCGTACGGAGCCGTGCCAGGGACATCCGATCTTCAAAATGAGCGCCGTTCGGCGCATACGTTTTTCGTTGACGAATCGAAAATGCAATGAGAAAATGGTCGTAAAAGTAGATAGTAATACTATCCACTATTCACAAAACGCGCGTTGTTAAGGAGGCGAATGAGATGTCACTCAAACCTGAGGAGCTCACAAAGCTCAAGGAGGTCGCGCGTAACCTTCGCGTGACGCTGATCGACGTGATGGCGTGGGCGGGCGGCTCGCACATCGGCGGGTCACTCAGCATCGTGGACATTCTGACCATCCTCTATTTCAAGCTGCTCAAAGTGGATCCCGCCAATCCCGATTGGGAGGAGCGCGATCGATTTGTCCTCTCCAAAGGCCACGCGGCGGCGGGGTACATCCCCGTTCTCGCAAAGCGCGGCTTTTTCCCCGAGGAAGATCTCAAGTCGTTCAACCATTTCGGCAGTGCCTTCGCGATGCACCCCGACTCAAACAAGATCAGCGGGTGCGACGTCTCGACCGGTTCGCTGGGCCACGGGCTTTCAATCGCTGCGGGAATCGGACTCGGCGCTCGTTGCAGAGGGATGGACTACCGAACGGTGTGTCTCCTCGGCGACGGCGAGTGTTGCGAAGGGAGCGTGTGGGAAGCGGCAATGTCGATCGCGCACTACGGACTGACCAACGTCGTCACCGTGGTGGATCGCAACCGCCTCATGATCGATGGGGAAACCGAGGAGATCATCGGTCTGGAGCCCTTCGGAGAAAAGTGGCGTGCCTTCGGATTCGAGGTAATTGAAGCCGACGGTCACGACTTCGAATCGTTGGACACCGCCTTTGAACGCGCGTGGGAGATGACGGACAGACCGGCCGTGATCATCGCCAATACGGTCAAGGGCAAGGGCGTCGACTTCATGGAGAACAACGTCGTCTACCACTACGCGTCGGGCGATTCGGCGGTGTGCGACGAGGCGAAAGCTTCGATTCTGAAAGGTTGAGGGGGGTACGACGATGGCAATAGTAACGGGCACGAACTGGAACGCCTACGACGCCGCGACGATGACGGCGCGCGAGATATACGGCAAAACACTCGCCGCTCTGGGTGAGAAGAACGACCGAATCGTGGGGGTAACGGCGGACCTCGCCAAAACAACCGCGATCGTTCACTTTGCGGACGCCTTTCCGGACCGCTTCTTCAACGTCGGCATCGCCGAACAGAACCTGTTTGGTATCGCCGCCGGTCTGGCGAAGGCTGGGATGATCCCCTTTGCCTCGACGATGGCGGTCTTCGCCTGCTTCCGTGCGGGAGAGCAGGTTCGCACCGATATCGCGTATCAGGACCTGCCGGTCAAGATCATCGCGACACACGCCGGCGTCTCCTTTGGCCACGCAGGTACCACACACCACTGCACCGAAGACTTGGCAGTCATGCGCGCGATAGCGAATATGACGGTCATCTGCCCCGCCGACGGAATCGAGACGTCGAAGGCGGTACAGGCGTGCGTCGACACTCCTGACCCCGTCTACATTCGCATCGGCCGCGGATTCGAGCCGCCGTGTTACGAGAGCGATGACTATACGTACGAGATCGGTAAAGCGATCACCATGCGGGAAGGGAGCGACGCGACGATCATCTGCTGCGGAATCGCGGTATTGCAGGCGGTTCAGGCGGCGAAAACGCTCGCAGAATGCGACGGGCTTTCAGTCCGAGTGATCAACATGCACACGATCAAACCGATCGATCGCGAGGCGATCATCAAGGCGGCGACCGAGACGCGACGCATCCTCACCGTTGAAGAACACAACGTTATCGGGGGATTGGGCGATGCGGTCGGTTCGGTGATCGCCGAGAGCGGAAAGGCGTGCGCGTTCCGAAAACACGGTCTCAACGACGAGTTTGCAACGATCGGTTACGCGGAAGACCTCTACGCACACTACGGGCTGGACGCCAACGGCATCATCGATCGAGTTCGTTCCATGGTCGGGGTAGATTTCGAAGAAGACGAAAACTGGGACGACGAGTGATGGATTCACAAGAGATCATGACCGCGCGGCTCTTTTTCAACGCCGCGTTCCCGGTGATGCAGGTGCTCCTCGACGACGATCCAAAACTGCGCATCGCGTTCCAGGAGGTGGAAGCGACGGTACAATTCGGCGCGAAACACGACGGGGGTCTCCTGGAGTGTCACCTCGTCTTCGATCGCGGTACCGTATCCGTCTCTGAAGGACCCGCGGAGAACCCCGATATCGCCATGACGTTCAAAAGTGTACCAAAGATGAACGCCCTACTCCGCGGAGGGCTCGCTATCCCGTCGATCAAGGGAATCCGAAACCTCGGGTTGCTCGTGAAGGTACTGAGGCTCCTCATGGGACTCATGATCATGTCGCCCAAAAAGCGCCCAAAGGACCTTGCCGGCCGGGCACTCAAGGTGAAGATGAGTCTCTACATGATTACCCGCGCGCTATCGCAATACAACAAGCTGGGCGATCCGGCCATGCAGGAGTTCTGTTGGCGCCAACCCGACCGGATCTACCAGTTTACGGTGGAAAACGACGGCGACCCCGCGTTTATAGCCGCCTACCTTAGAATCAAGGCGGGCAAGTCGAAGTCGGGCCACGGCGTATACGCGCGGCGAACTCCCTTTGTTCATTTCCGTTTCCTGAGCGTTGAGGGAGCCATTGCAATCCTCTTAAAAGAGGTTGGCTTTGTAGAGGGCGTAGAGCGCGGTTACGTCGAAACGATCGGGAGTCCCGAGTACGCGCTCTATCTCAACGACTACATGGCGATCCTCCAGGGAATGCTGACGTAGACGCGGGGCTGAAATGAAAACGATCTACTTCGAGAAGGACATTCCCCGAGTTCTGATCACGAAGTTCGCGGCACGCTTCTGCAAACCGCTCCTCTACACCGGACTCAACGCGGTGAAGTACAACCGGCGTCTGCCCGATCCCGAATTGCCGGCGCCCAACTGGCTCCGGGTCCGGAACATCGCGTGTGGTCTGTGCGGCACCGACATGAGTTTTTTCAAAGCAACAACCGGAATCGATAGCGCCTTCGAACCGATACCGGCGTCCAAACGGACGTTTCTCGGGCACGAAACGGTAGGTGTGGTTGAGGAGACAGGGGCGTCGGTCACGAAATTCAAGGTTGGCGACCGCGTCACGATCCGCGAGTATATGGCCGGCTGCGGAAACAAGGATATCACACCGCGGTGCAAATACTGCGAAGAGGGCAACTACAACCTCTGCCTCAACTACGGCGAACCGAGTCCCCACGATCTGCCCGACGTCGGCGCCGGATGGGGCGACATGTACATCGCGCCGGAACAGCAGGTGGCGCCGATCTACGATGAATTGGATAACGACCAGGCGGTCATGGTGGAGCCGACGTGCGTCTCCGTCCATTCGGTACTCATGGCACCGCCGGAGAGCGGCGAGAAGGTTCTGGTCATGGGGTGCGGTACGATCGGGCTCGGCATCGTGCAAGCGCTCAAGGTAGTCCAACCGGAGTGCGAGGTCTGGGCGATGGAACGCGTGACCACCAGGCAGGAATTCGCTCTGAAACTCGGAGCGGACCATATCCTTGCAGGCAATCCGTACGAGGCGGCCTCGCGTGCGACCGGGGGCAGCCGTGTTTTTGTCGGCATCGGGGGAAACTCGATGTTCTTCGGTGGCTTCGATCGCGTTTTTGATTGCATCGGAGGCAACTGGTCCAATACGACGGCGCTGCGTCTTATGCGGCCACGGGGCACGCTCGTAAAGGTAGGCCACCACATGCAGTCGATCTGCTTCGACGAAAATCCGATCTGGTGGCACGAGATGAATATCGTGGGGGTGGACGCACACGGTATGGAGGAGTGGCAGGGGCGCTCCCTCTATACGTTCGATCTGGTGCAGGAGTGGATTCGCGACGGGATCTATTCGACCGACGGTTTTGTTACGAACCATTTCAAACTGGACGATTACAAAAAAGCGATGAAACTGGCGCTCAAGAATTCGCCGGACGTTATCAAGATCGTACTGGATTGCTAACATCGACGGACGATGGAGCGTGGCAGAGAAAACGGATTGCTGAAGATCAGCGAACTCGCGAAAGCTACCGGGACCAGGGTCTCGACGTTAAAATACTACGTCAAAGAGGGCCTGGTTCAACCGGTAAGCAAGACGAGTCACAACATGGCGTACTACCACCCCGATTGCGTCGCACGGGTCCAGTTGATCAAGTCGCTTCAGCGAAACCACTACTATCCGCTATCGGTTATCAAACGGATGCTCACCGATTCGGACGCCGACGACGCAGAGATCGCGTTGCTGGACGTAATCCACAAGGCCGATTACCGGTCCAGTGGAAAGCGATACTCCTTCTCCGAAGCAGTCAAAATGACACGCCTCTCCCGCGATCAGGTGGAGCGTGTTGTAGACTCGGCACTTATACGGCCGGAAACGGACGGCAAACGGTGCACCTTTTCGGATACCGACATTCAGGTGCTTCTGTTGATTCGACGACGGATCGATGTGGGAATTCCGTTCGAGGAAACGGTATCGGCCTTCCGCATATACCTCGATTCGCTGCAATCCGCCGTTCAATCCGATGTTGACGCCTTTATCTCAAGCGCGATGATGGTTCGGATGCCCTCGACGGAAGAGGCGGTACGGATGATCACCGTTTCCGACGACACGCTGGATTCGTTTATCAAAATGAAGCGTCAGGAATTGAATCGCGTCTACGGGTCCGAGCGACTGGAGGATCTCACGCGGTTTTCACGGGACCTTGGTGCCGCGCTCGAACGCATCGCCGACTTTCTGAACGAGACCGGAGCGGCAGATGACGCGGAACGATGCCGCCGCGCAATTGCCACGGAACCGGAAGAAAATGGGGAGATCGCACTCCGTTACTACCACTCCGTCATCAACAGCATGCGTGGAAAACTGGTAACGAGTATTGCCGTCTGTAGCCAGGGGCACACCTATTTTTGTGATCTCCGGGTTGAACGAGAAGTGTGGAACGAGGCGACGATTCTGCCTCTGCTCTTGCACTACGCGTGGATGCGACTGGCGCCATCGTTACTGGACGGTTCTGACTACGCCGACGCCTCCGAATCGGCCCTCCGAAGTGTGGCGCGCGGGTCCCGGAAACGCACACCCGATACAGGTATTGAAAGATTCATCGAAACGGTAAAAAGAATAGGTGATTACCATGAACAGTGACATACAAACGATCGTAGCTCGCCAACGCGACTATTTTATGACCGGCGAAACGCGTCCCTTCTCGTTCCGCCGGCGTGCGTTGCGTACGCTTTACCGCGCAGTGTGCGAAAACGAGGCGCTAATCAACGACGCGTTAAAAGCCGATCTCAACAAGTCGGCTTTCGAGACGTACATGACAGAAACGGGCATCGTACTGGAGGAGATAAGCTATCACCTCCGGCACCTCCGCCGCTGGATGAAGAACAGGCGTATACACACCCCCATCGCCCAGTTTCACTCACGTAGTTACATCGCGCCGGAGCCGTACGGCGTCTCGTTGATCATGTCCCCGTGGAACTACCCGATCCAGCTCTGCCTTTCCCCGGTTGTAGGAGCGATATCGGGCGGGAACTGCGCCGTTATCAAACCGTCGGCGTACGCCTCGGCCACGAGTAGCGCCATTGCAACAATCATCGGCGACGCCTTTCCATCGGAGTACCTCAAGGTCGTGGAGGGCGGTCGACAGGAGAACAACCGTTTACTGGAAGAGAAATTCGATTACATCTTTTTTACCGGTAGCGTCGCAGTCGGCAAAGTGGTGATGGAGGCGGCGTCGAAGCACCTCACGCCGGTGACGTTGGAACTGGGCGGGAAGAGCCCGGCCATCGTCGACGAAACGGCGAATATCCCGGTGGCTGCGCGTCGCATCGCTTTTGGCAAGGTGCTCAACGCGGGGCAGACGTGTGTTGAGCCGGACTACCTCTTTGTCCACCGGAGCGTGGAGGATCGCTTCATCTCCGAGTTCAAACGCGCGCTGGACGAGTTTTTCCCCGACGGCGACATGACCACGATGCCGACGATCGTCAGCAGCAAACACTTCGAACGGCTCAAAGGTCTCCTGGCGGAGACAAAGATCGCGATCGGTGGCGGCATGGACGACGAGCGACGCTTTATTGAACCGACCGTCCTGACCGATGTTGTATTCGACGCACCGGTCATGCAGGAGGAGATTTTCGGGCCGATCCTCCCGATCATCCCCTACGACGACCTCAACGAGTGTATCTCCTACATCACATCGCATCCGCGGCCCCTCGCGCTCTATCTATTTACCGAACGACGGGACAGGGAGAAACAGATACTTGAAAGGTGTTCTTTCGGCGGCGGCTGCATCAACGACACGATCATCCATTTGGCAAATCCCGAACTGCCGTTCGGCGGCGTCGGTGATTCGGGGATGGGGAGCTACCACGGCAAACGGAGCTTCGACACCTTCACACACTACCGGAGCATCGTCCGGAAATCAACGTGGATCGACCTCCCGATGCGCTACCACCCGTACAAGGAACGCAACCTCAGGATCATCCGCCGTCTCCTGAAGTAAGAGTAAGTAGTAGGAAGAGTGATCTCCGACTGCAACCGCACTGCCGACCAGGGGCAAGACTTCGCGAAAACACGGCAACGATCGCGCTTTGCGTCCATATCGTCTTGCGGTAGAAGTCTGCAGTAGGGGGCCGGCGCGTGAAGGCGTCGACGGCGATAAAACGAGACAGCCTTCGCGCTGCTATCATTCTTCTACGGGCAAAAGGGAAGCGTCAGGTTGATGTTGCTGCCGAACTCGACGTAAGCGTCGCCTGCGTCAATTGGAGCGACTGCAACCGGGGCTTCCGCTCGGTGTGGGCCACATAGCGGCGGAAACGTATGACTATCGTCGTCACGGTACAATCACGTTGTTTGCAGCCTTGAGCTATCTGGACGGGAAGCTCATAACGCGGACGGAACAACGGCATACTCACGTCGAGTGGTTACGGTTTCTGCGGCAGATTGACCGAGACACGCCGGAAGACGTCGATATCCATCTCATCCTTGATACCTACAGTACGCATACGCACGAGAAAGTGATGCATTGGCTTGAACGCCATCCCCGGTTTCACCTTCACTTCACGCCCACAAGCAGCTCCTGGATGAATCTGGTCGAACGGTTCTTCGCGGAGCTGACTCAGGAGGTCATCCGGCATGGGAGTTTCACCGGGATCAAGGAGCTCATTGCAGATATCGAGGCATACATCATCGAGCGGAATCGAACCCCCCGACCGTATGTCTGGAAGGCCACTGGAGAGAAGATTCTCCGCAAGATCGAATCAGCTCGCAGAGCTCTTGCCGCCGAATTGGCGGAGACAGCATAATTCATGCCAATTGACGGACACTACACTAGGGTTCGAAGCCTGATAAAATCCCCCGCTGAAGCGCTACCGAAACCGCCGCGGCCCGAGAATCCACCCCCAACTTGTCGTAGATGTTGGTAAGATGCGCCTTAACGGTGCGCTCTGTAACGCCCAATTGATGAGCAATCTCCTTGCTGCGGTCGCCTCGGGACACCGCTGCCAACACTTCATACTCTCGCTCGGTCAGATCGGAGTTTCCCGCTGCCATGGACGATGTCGTCGGTTTGGCCGGTGCTTCGGTATGCGCCAGCACTCGCGCCAAAACCTCCGGCTGAAGCAGTGTTTCGCTTCGAGCGGCGGCGCGGATCGTGCTGAACAGCGACTGGCGATTCGTATCCTTCAGCAGGAAGCCCCGTGCTCCGGCCTGCAGGCCGCGAATCATCAATTCATCTTCGTTATAGGTGGTGAGAATGACCACGGCGATTTCGGGCCTTTGTGTCTGAAGGTGTTCGATGGCTTCCAGGCCGCCCATGCCCGGCATGCGCAGATCCATAAGCACCACGTCGGGCCGCAGTTCTTCTGCGAGTGTAACAGCCTTGGATCCGTCGTCGGCGTCGCCGACCACCTCGAAATCGTCCTCGGTGTCGAGAATCATGCGCAGGCCTTGACGCACCACCAGATGATCGTCGGCGATGAGAATGCGAATCACGGTTTTGTGATTCATGGGCTGCACGCTTCGGTAGGAATCGTCATGGTCAATACTGTTCCTTGGCCAGGAGCCGATTCCACGGTAAGGGTGGCGCCGATGAGACGGGCGCGCTCCCGGAGTCCCAGCAGGCCGTAGTGACCGCCGGAGGCGGCAGCACCGTCTTCGTCAAACCCGATGCCGTTGTCCTTGACGCGGAGATGAATCTGCTCGTTCTCTTCTTCCGCCGCTACCTGAACCTCGGTGGCCCGGGCATGGCGCATCGCATTGGCCAATCCTTCGGCGACGAATCGAACGGCATGGTTGCCGCAACTCTTCGATAGCGAGAGGGACTGCGGCAGGGTAACGCGGCACCGTATACCGGTGGCCGTGCGAAATCGCTCCACCTCATGAGTGATAGCCTCCAGGGGCATGGTCTCGCTACGGCGCAAGTCGTCGATGGCTCGGCGGGCCTCGGCCAATGTGGTCCGGGCTCGCTCACCCGCCTCTCCCGCGATTTGACGAGCTCGGCCGGGGGCTCCCTTTTCCCAGTGCGCTTCCATGGCCTCCAGTTGCAGGACCAGACCAGCCAGGCCCTGGGCCAGGGTGTCGTGGAGTTCTCGAGCCATGCGCTGTCGTTCCGCATCCCGGGTGAGGTCTTCGACGCGCTGGGAGTACTCGGTCAATTGACTATGAGCCGTCTGCAGTTCGGCCAGCAGACGCTGGGCCTTCTCCCTGGCCTGGAGTTGGCGGATGTAGAGCACCACATAAACAAAGACGAAGAGCAGCATGATCAGCACAGTCCCTATCCACTGCGGCGCCGCGGTCCAGCCCCAGAAAAACGCGAAGGAGAGGACGATCAGACCGAGATAACCGGCAATCGCGATCAGCGATCGCCGCCAGGTCCCCAAAATGCCCACGGTTTCACCGGCCAGAGCCAAATAAAGTCCCAGGATGATCGCCTCCTGGCGGGCAACGAAGGTCAGGGCGATCACAATCAAGATCTGGACCGTGAGGTACAGGGCGAGATGGGTCGGGCGCGTAGTGAGATAGGCGACGTACCAGTGCAGAACGCCGTGAACCGCCATCAAAAGTGTAAAGAGAATCAGCCGGTTCAGTTGGCGCAGTTCCGGGGTGGAGTAGAGGACAAAACCGTAGAGGAAGGCCAGAACGCTTATCAAAATCAAGAAAAACGGTCGAGTCTCGGCGTCGATCATGGGTTCGAGTTCATGTCGAAACAGATTCTTCATCATTCCGTGCCCCACCGCCGTTATACCACGATATTCCGTCCGGCATAGTGTACCAAAGGGAATTGTCCTTTGGTCCGATATCTGCGTTCCCCAAAGCCCGATGGCACCGAAACGAATCTCTTCCACACTCCCGTCATGAATGCGCGAGGAGAGAGAGTATGAAACCCATGATTGAGGTGGAGGGTTTTTGCAAAGTGTACGGTGATATCACCGCGGTCAACGGCATGAATCTAGCGGTTCGTCAGGGCGAGATATTCGGCCTGTTGGGGCCGAACGGCGCAGGCAAAACCAGCACGTTGGAGTGCCTGGAAGGATTGCGAGCGCCGTCGGAGGGGTTCTTGCGGGTGGCGGGTCTCGATCCGGTGCGGGAACGGAAGAAGCTGCGTCACCTGATCGGCGTCCAACTCCAGTCGGCGGGAATGCCCGAAAACATGACCCCTATGGAGGCGATGCGGTTTTTCTGTGCCTATCATGGGGTGCCGCCGCGAGATGATTTGTTGGAGCGATTTGACCTCACGGCCAAACAGAAAACGCCGTTTCACGATCTCTCCACAGGGCAGCAGCGGCGGCTCGGCTTGGCCCTTGCTTTGGCCCACAAGCCGCAGGTTCTCTTTCTGGACGAACCCACGGCGGGTTTGGATGTGGGATCTCGCGCGGAACTACACGGAATGCTGCGGGAGTTCCGTGACGACGGCACCACCGTTTTGCTGGCCACCCACGATATGGCCGAGGCGGAAGCCCTCTCCGACCGGGTAGCGATTCTGTTGAACGGCTGTTTGGCCGCCACGGGCACACCCCTGGAAATCACCGCCGCCGGTGCGGGGCTGACCCGAGTCTCGGTTCAAACCAAGGCAGCCGTACTGCAGGACGATCATCATGCCTTACCCGCGGTTGTTCGACGGATGATCAAGGACAACTACGTGATCTACTTCAGCCGGGACATTGGGCAAACCGTTCCCGCCCTGATTGATCACTTGCAGAGCCGGGACGATGAATTAATCGATCTACGGGTGGAACGACCCTCTCTCGAGGATCGATTCCTGGAAATTACTCAATAACAAGGAGATTGGGATGGGAGTGACAACGTCGGCTTTTGCCCGGCATTTCAATTTCGAGTTTCGTGCGGGTTTGCGTAACAAGAACCTGCTGCTCATGAACTATCTTTTCCCTCTGGGATTCTATCTGCTCATGGGCTTCATCATGCCCGGGATCAATCCTTTTTTCCAAGATGTAATGATACCGTCAATGGTGACCTTTGCGGTCCTGGCCGCCACGCTGCTCGGCCTGCCGTACCCGCTGGTGACCGCTCGGGAGGCCGGTGTTTTTCGCAGCTACAAGGTGAACGGAGTTCCCACGCTGCCCATACTGGTGATTCCGGCGCTTACCACTGCAATCCATCTGGGGCTGACCGCCATCGTAATAGTCGCCACCGCACCCTTACTGTTCGACGCGAGCATGCCCGTTAACTGGGTGAATTTTGGCATCGTAATCTCGGCGCTCGGGTTGGCATGCACCGGCTTCGGCGTGCTGATCGGCGTCGTCTCACCGTCCACGCGCATGACGGTGCTCTATTCCCAAATGTTTTTTGTACCGTCGATGATGTTGAGCGGAATGATGATGCCGTTGGGTATGCTACCGGACGGCATTCGGAAGCTGGCCATGCTGCTGCCGGCCACTCACGCGATGAACGCGTTCAACGGCCTGTCCATGGGAACCACAGCCGACTTCACCCCCTGGGGCGGAGTGATCATTCTGGCCCTGAGCGGTATGATGGCCCTTGTACTGGCCCTCTACCTCTTTAGGTGGGACAACTGGACTCGCCGTCGTTCTTGGCCCGGGCTGTTGGTGCTGCTCCCCTATGTCGTGGGTGTTCTGGCGCTCTGAAACAATCGTTTTTGCATCATGGAAACTCTCCTCCGATCTTCGACCTTAGAGCCCAACTATATGTCATGAAACACCAAACCTCACAGCGCATGGCACTGCGTTTAGAACACGCGGAACGATTCGGCGGCTATTCCCTGGGAGCCGGAATGGCCCGTGTTGAAGTGCCATCGGAAATCGAAGATGTTGAGTGGGTCCTGGATCGGCATGCGATGGATGGTCAACGCGTGGATCCGGTGCTCCATTCTCGCCTGGAGATCACCCACGCGCGTCATGGTCCGCGGCGCGAGCGTCGGGAAGTGGAAATCGCTGACCAGCACGATATCCGCGGCGGAAGGTCCGCGCTCGGCGAGATCAAGCGCGGCGTGAACGGCGGGAGCGATATCCGAACCGGCGCCGCTACCGGCAAGAATACGGGAAAACGGCACGATACTCGTTTCGATCCGGCTGATTTCAAGGTGCCGGAGCGACCGGGAGTAGAGAAAGAGATGGGTCGCCCGGCCGGACACCAAGGCCTCTCGCATCAGCGCGAGCGCCAGCGCGCCGGCCACGTCCGCGGGTGTACCTTCCATGGAACCGCTCGTATCGACGCACAGGATGACCGGTGCCGGTTCCACCGGTATCGGGGTAGAACCGTCGTTCATTTCTCGGGTCTTCTTCCCGTCTCCGTCGGTGAAGTCCACCGGCCGGCTTTGTCCGGTGGCCCGCATCAGGGCGATCGTATCGGTACCGGGCAGCGCGAGCAGCGCCGGTTCCAGGCGATCCGGCCGTGCCGGGGAGCGGACCTGCAGCGAACGACGGCGGGAGGGTTCCGCCGGTGGTGCCGGACTCCCGGGTGCCCTGGCGCGTCCCGTGACAAACCGGGCCAGTCGACCGATCGATTCGTGCCCGGCAAGGAACCGTTCCGTTTGTTCCAGCGCCTCCCATGCAATGTCGCGCCAGGCCGATTCAAGCGGATCCCAGGCGGTACCGCCCGCCCCGAGGAGACTCTTGATCCGTGCCCGGGCCGCGGCCATCTCGGGAACGGTCTCGTTCAAAATCGAAGTGACCCTGGTCAAGCGGTGACGGATGCGGCGCGGATCCTCGTCGGAGGAGTCGCCAAA
>JANQHT010000118.1 GCA_028282545.1 Spirochaetales bacterium | reverse complement strand
CCCCACTGCGTTTCGCCTCCTTCACGAGGCACAGCTTCGACTAGATTCTTACGTGAGGCACGATTCCCATTTCGACTAGATCTTTCGTGAGGCAATTCGGCCTCTTGACACAACTCCGCCGACTCCCTATCCTCTCGTCAATTTATGGATACGTTCGGAACGATATATGCGGGATACGGGTCCCGGGGTGATTTGCACGGCGCGCCGCGCGGGAGGGCGCCTTCATTGTTTTCGGCGATAACGGCACCGGTGATTCCGGTGCCTTTTTTTTGTGCCGCTCCCGTGATCGGAGGATCGCGCCTCCGCCGTACACATCGATTCGGGAGGCGATCATGAGCAACAGAGGACATCCGTTTGCGGGACGCAGCTTTGCTGTGATCGGCGACCTCAACCGCGCCGAGCGTCTGTACCTGTATACGCGCGCGAGAGAGTTGAAAGAGGCGCACCGTAGCGACGATGCGGTCGTTCTGGATCGGTTTCGCATCAATAACCCCGATTTCGGGATGTACGAGGTGTTTCTCGAAGACAGCACACGCACGCGCGAGTCGTTTAAGAACGCCGCTCACTTTCACCGGCTCAAGTTCTCGGAGCTCAACGCCGCTTCAAGCAGTTTCAACAAATCGGAGAGCTACGCCGACACGTTTGCGAATCTGATCGGATACGACAATCGTATGTTCGTGATCCGCAGCCGCCTCGAAGGTGTGTGTCGTTACCTCGCGGAGCAAACGGTTCGCTATCGCGCACGTCACGACACCATCGCCGGTGTCTCGTTTATCAACGCGGGCGACGGGCGGCACGAGCACCCCACGCAGGAACTGTTAGACGAGTTCACGTTTTTGGAAGACCTCGACTGGCGCGTCGACGAGATCCACCTTGCGTTGATCGGCGACCTCTATCACGGGCGCACGGTACACTCCAAGGTGCAGGGACTCGGACTGTTCGATCGGGTACGCGTCGACCTGGTGGCGCCGCCGGAGCTGAGCATGCCGCGCGCGTACGTCGAGGATATGCGTGAACAGGGGTTCACCGTTCGCGAGTTCGCATCGATCGATGAATACCTCGCAACGGGAGGGGAGAACGTGGCGCGGCAGTGGTACTTCACGAGACCGCAACTGGAGCGGATGGGCGAGCGCGTGTTGCGGCGTGCGGCGGCACTCCGGTCCGCGATCACCTTCGACCCCGAACGGATCGATCTCCTGCCGGCCGATACGGTATTTTACCACCCGCTTCCGCGCCATCGCGAACACCCGACGATCCCGGTGAGGTTGGACGATACGCCGCTCAACGGGTGGGAGCGGCAGAGCGCCAACGGGTGGTACGTGCGTATGGTGCTGCTCGCGATGCTTGCCGGTCACATCGGTACGGATTACACCGGCCCGGTCGGGCCTGCGCCGCCGGCGGAACCGGAGTTTATCACCGATGTGACGCACGAGACGCAGGCGCGCCGTCGCGACCGGGAGGAGCGGCATCTCTCGGAGGGGATCCGGCCGATCAGCGATGGGTTGGTGATCGATCACATCATGGTCGGTGCGTCTCCCGAGCAGATCAGGAGTCACCTCGCGACATTGATCTCGGTAATGAAGCTGCACGGGCGCGGCGGCGAGTGGGTGAGTACGGGGGCGAACGGAGCGTACAAAGGTCTGCTCTTTCGTCCGGGACACGCCGGGCTCACCGAGCGCGAGGTGCGCAAGCTCGCCGCTGTCGTTCCCGGCGCAACGGTCAATGTGATCAAAAACGGAGGCGTCCACGGAAAATTCCGGCTCGGGCATCCCGCTCGGATCTATGGGCTGCCGGAGCTTATCTGCCGCAACGAGGCGTGCATCACGCATCCCTCGAACGGTGAGCAGACGCTCCCCAGCTTTCGACGCAGCCGCGACGGACACTACGTGTGCGAGTACTGCAGCGGCAAGCACAAGTTTACCGAGGTGTGGTTACGAGCGCTCACGGGCGAAGAGTCCATGGGGACCGTGTGAAAATCGGCAAAGAAGCGGCGTATACCACCGCGGACGGGCGCCCTCCAGGGTGGGACGTCCCGGTTGAAGAGCTCGCGGCGTTTGCGCTCTCCTCGGGCGCGTTCCGCCTCACTCCCGCAGCGCCGGTCACGTGGGCATCGGGGTATCGCATGCCGGTGTATACCGACAACCGGTTGCTCCTGAGAACTTCATACGGGAGAGATCTCGTCCGGCGCGGCTTGTGTGCGCGGCTCGCTTCCGCCGCGCCCGAGGCGCACTGGGACGCGGTGGCGGGAACGGCGAGCGCCGGGATTGCGCCCGCGCTGCTCGTGGCCGAGGAGATCGGAAGCGAGTTTCTGTACGTGCGCGCCTCGGCCAAGGACCACGGCTTGGCGCGCCGGATCGAGGGGTTGACGCCGGACGAGGCGAAGGCACCGCTCCCGCTCGCGGAAAAGCGTGTCTTGCTGGTGGAGGATCTCTTTTCCACCGGAGGGAGCTCGGCGGCGGCGGCGCGCGCACTTATGGAGGCGGGCGCCGAGGTTCGCCTGTGCCTGGCAAACTTCAGCTACGGGTTTTCCGCGGTGGCGGAGACCTTTGCCGCCTTGCCGGACGCCTGTCGCCCCGTCGCGGTCTTCGGCCTGGTCGACCTCCTCGACCGGGCGCTTGCCGAGGGGCGACTCGATGCGGACGAGAGAGGTGTGATCGAGGATTGGGTGCGCGATCCGTTCGGGTGGCAAGACCGATACATACCCCACGGAGAGAACGGATGACCTACCGCGACAAACTCCACACAAGCGCCGCTAAGGCCGGCTCGCTCTTTTGCCTCGGGATCGATCCGATCCTCGATCGCTTTCCCCTTGAACTCCGTACGATGGGAACACGGTTCGATATCGCAGGGATCACGGCGATCGTCGAGACCGCACTCGATGCATTGGACGCGTCCGCCTTACGCCCCGCGGCGTTTAAGCCGAACATCGGGTACTTCGTCGCGTGCGACCGGCCGCGCGAATCCGATCGATCCCCGCTTGAGCGTTTTGCGGGCTCACAGGCGCTCGCGGAGCTTCTATCGCTGCTCCGTTCGCGTATGCCGGACGTGCCGATCATCCTCGACGGTAAACGGGGCGATATCGCGCGTTCGAGTCTCAACTACGCCCTCGAGGCGTTCGATGTGTGGGGCGTGGACGCGCTTACCGTTTCGCCGTGGATGGGTGAGGATTCGGTGGCGCCCTTTCTCGATGCCGCCCGTACAGCGGGAGGGGGCGTGTACGTGCTTGCGCGTACGAGCAACCCGGGGGGCGCGCAGTTCCAGAATCGCCTTGCCGACGGCGCTCCAATGTATCGGCACGTCGCAGCCGCCGTGGCCCTATGGCGAGACGGTTCCGCCGCGTCGGACGGGGTAGCCGGGGCGGTGGTCGGAGCGACCGCACCGCGGGAGTTGGAGGAGATCGCAGGTTCTCTCGTCTCCGCACCGATACCGCTTCTGATCCCCGGGATCGGCGGGCAGGGGGGAAGCGCCGGGGTTGTACTCGAGACGCTCCAAGGCGTGGGGTATCCGCTTCCCCTGGTACGCGTCAACGCATCCGGCGCCGCACTCTTTCCGTGGACGGCCGACCCCGACGAAGCGAGGCGCGCCCATAGCGATCCGGGGTACGACTGGAAGGGCGCCGTCGGAGAGGCGGTGCGCGCGCTTCACGGCTCGCTCTCATTCACCTCCGCTACGCGCCCGGCTCAACCATCGAGGGGCGATGGGAAGGCTTCGCCGCCGGGTGAACGATCGAGCCGTGCAGGGGGCGCCCGTGACTGACGGAGCGCCCGTGACCGACGGCGCACCCCAACCCGATCGGCTCGCGCCGTTCCGAGGCGCGCACGAGTACACCGATCGTCCGATTCCGCTCGCAACGGTAAGCGGGATCGCCTCCACCGACCCGACGATGATCGACTGGTTTGCACGCTCCACGCCGGTGACGATCGTTACCAGCAAGAGCATTCAACTCGACCCGAACCCGGGGAATCGCGAACCGGTGATCACGGAACCGGAGCCGGGGTGTTTCGGAAACGCGGTGGGGTTGCGCAACCCCGGGGTCGAGATCGCGTGCGCGGGATTTGCCTCGATCGCCGATCGCCGCGCCGAATGGCCTCACGGAACGCTCCTGTGCATCTCGATCGCCGGGCGCGATGAGCACGAGTTTGCGCGTCTCGTCGATGCCGTTGCGCCGTTTGCCGATTTGATCGAGCTCAATCTGAGTTGCCCCCACGCTCACGGCGGGTACGGTTCGATCATCGGGTGCAACCCCGACCTCGTGCGGGGCGTCGTCGCGGCGGCGGTGGAACGGGCAAAGGGCGTTCCGGTGATCGCCAAGCTGACCCCCAACACCGAACACCTCGCCCGGATCGCGCGACAGGCGGTTGCCGCCGGTGCGAGCGCCCTGGCCGCGATCAACACCGTCGGACCGGTTCAGTATCGCGAACCGTCCAGCGGGGCGGTGATCCTCTCGAACCCCGCTCCGGAAGGGGCGACTGGACGCGAACGCGCGGCGTCTGTGGGGCGCGGCGGGCAGAGCGGCCGCTGGATACGACGACGCGCGCTCGAATGCGTCCGGGAGATCCGCGCGGCGGTGGGGCGGGACGTTCCGCTGATCGGTATGGGCGGTGTGGAACGCCCTGAGGATGCTGAGGCGATGCGGCGCGCCGGAGCGGATGCGGTCGGCGTCGGGAGCGCGCTCGCGCTCGTGCACCAAGCCGATTGGCCCGGGATGCTCTCGACTCTCGCCGATCCCAAGGCGTGCGAAGCCGGAAGGAAGGCTCCCGCCGGCGGAACGGGCGAGAGTGGAACGAACGAGTACGGGGTGCGGAACGTGTATCGAACCGAGGCGGGTATGCGCTTTCGCCCCGTTCGCGTCGGTGAGCGACGGGAACTCGGCGGCGGTCTGTTCGAGATCGAGTTGGAAGCGACGATCGATTTTCTCCCCGGACAGGTCTGTTTTCTGTGGCTCCCCGACCATGGAGAAAAGCCGTTCTCACCCGCGCTCGCGACGCCGGCCACATTCCTGGTGCGCCGGCGCGGACCGTTTACCGAGGCACTCGGTCGGCTCGAACGCGGGGACGCGCTCTACGTCCGCGGCCCCTACGGCGAGGGGGTGGGAGTGCGGCCGGCACGACCGGTCGCCGCAGGGGAGGTCAAGTCGATCCTCACTTCGAAAGAGAGGAGCCCTGCGACCTATCTGCATGAAGTCGACACCGTACCCGACGAGGTCGATCACGCCTGGATCTTCGCGGCGGGAAGCGGCGCCGCGCTCGTCCCCCACCTCGCGGATCGGCTCTCCCTAGGCGGCGTCGAGGTCGCCGTGTGGCTCGGGCTCCGAGACGAGGTCGCGGAGGTGCCGCTTGAGGGCGCGATCCGTGAACACGCGGCGCTCACCGTCGTACACGATCGGGGCGAGATCGGGCGGGCGCTCGTCGTTGCCGAAGCCACGCTCGCCGCGCTCCTCACCGATCGCCGACGGTGCGCGCTCTTCGCGATCGGCCCGGAGGCGTTTTTGTCCCGAGCGGTGACGATCGGCGACCGTACCGGTGTTCCCCGCGATCGGATCGTCGTCTCGCTCGAGCAACCGATGCTCTGCGGCGTGGGACTGTGCGGCGCGTGTCACAACGACGGTATCTTGACGTGTCAATTCGGAACGTTCGTTTCCGCCGATCGGTGGGTCGGCGCGCCCTCGCGCCCCACTCCGATCGAGTCACCACTGTACGCAACGGAGGAGAGAGTATGAAGTTGATCGATCCCCACGTCCACCTACGTGATTGGAATCAGGCGCATAAGGAAACGATGGAGCACGCCTTCGACGTCGCATGGAAGTGCGGTATCAGCGCGTTGTTTGAGATGCCGAACACCGATCCGCCCTTGACGACGCCGGAGGCGGTGAGACGGCGCATTGGAGACGCCGATCGCGCCCGGGCCGCGCTCGACGGACACGCGCCGTACCACGCGCTCTACATCGGACTCACCGAAGATACCGCTCAAGTCGAGAGTGCGGTTCGGACGCACGCCGAGTTGTTTCCGCGCGTGATCGGATTCAAACTGTACGCCGGGCACAGCACGGGGCGGATGGGTGTGATCGCATCGCGTGCGCAGCACGCGATTTGGCGCACGCTGGCCGAAGCGGGCTACCGCGGGGTGGTGGCGGTTCACGCGGAGCGCGAGGATCTCCTGCGGTCGGATCTCTGGGATCCGGAACACCCCGCTTCTCACAGTCGTGCGCGCCCGCCGATCGCGGAGATCGCATCGGTACAGACGCAGATCGCGTTTGCGGAGGCGGTCGACTTTCGCGGGACGCTCCACATCTGCCACGTCACCACGCCTGAAGTGCTCGAGATGATCGGGCGCGAACGGTCCGCAATGCCGTTTCGTCTCACCGCCGGCGTGACACCGCACCACGCGTTGCTCGACACCGATCGCGTCACCGCATCCGCGGCACCGGAGGCGCAGGCGCGGTTGATGGTAAACCCGCCCTTACGCGATCCCGAGCGTCGATCCGAGGTGCTCAACCGCCTCCTTGCAGGGGGTGCCGATTGGATCGAGAGTGATCACGCACCGCACACGTTGGAGGAGAAGCGTACCGGTACGTGCGGACTCCCCGGCTTACCTGCGTTCCGGTTGCTCGCGGATGTACTGCGACACCGGCTCACACCCGACACTGCGGCGTCGCTGTGCGGTGAGCGTGTGGTGGAGGTATTCGATATCGACGTTCGGCAGATCCCCGAGAATCCGTACGCCGATGAACCGTGGCCGGAACTCGGGGAGCCCGCCTTACGGTCGGTATGGGAGAGCGTCGCCACGGAGTATCCCTGGGATCCGTACGCCCCGCTCATCTCACCGTAAGTGGATACCTGGACTCGCACATTGATTTGATCAAAATCCTGCAATTTCTTATGTTTTTAATCATGAAAGAAATGCTGCGTCATACACCCGGACGGGTGTACCTTATCGCGTTACTCCTGTCGGTCGTGGTGTTCATTGCGATTCTGGTCGACGGTGTGACGACGGTTCCGGAGTCTGGTGAGCCGATTGTTCTCTTCGGCTGGATGACGATGCCGCTCGTCATAGGAGTGGCGTTTGTCCTCTTCTGGCTCGTAGCGTACCTCATCTATTTCTTCGTCTTCTGGCCGTACCGGTAGGAGGAACCATGGCAGCGACAATCATTTTTCTAACACTCTTCGGAGCGGTCATCGTCGTGATGGCGGCGTACGGCTACCGGATCTCCGCTAAGACCGCGGAGGATTACATGCTCGGCGGGCGTACGATCGGCGTCATCGTCATGTTCTTCTTTGTGCTCTTTGCGATCTCGTCGGCCTGGACATTCTACGGCTTCCCGGGTCTGCTATTCACGCAAGGGCCCGGATACGTGATGTTCATCTGGGGGAGCGTGGCGGGGTTCGCGGGACTATACATGTTCCTGGGGCCACGCCTGTGGGCGCTCGCAAAGATCAATCGCTTTCTCTCGCCCGTGGAGGTTCTGTCCGAGCGCTACGAGAGCAAGGCGCTTCGTCTTATCCTCTCACTGAGCATCCTCGCGTTTATTGTCCCCTATGTCGGTATCCAACCGCTCGGGGTCGGCGCCGGGTTCGAAGCGATGACCGGTTTACCGGCAATCTGGGGCGCCGCCTATACCGCGGCAATCCTGATCGTGCTCGTGTTGCTGGGCGGGATGCGCATCGTCGCATGGGTCAACATATTTCTCGGGACGGTCTACGTGACGGCCCTCCTCGGCAGCCTCGCCTGGGCCGTGTTCAGACTCTTCCCGGAGGGCGGGCTGGCCTCGGCGGTCTCGGTACTCGCCGAACAACGACCCGCGATGCTCGCCACGCCGGGGCCCACCGGCGAGTTCACTTCGATCGTCCTCGCCGGTACCTTCATCGTCGGGTTGCTCGCGTTTGCCTGGCCGCACGTGGCGATCGGCTGTATGACGGCGCGCGACAAGTCTCTCTTCAAGTGGTTTCCCCTCCTTATCTTCGTCTTTGGTGGTCTCTTCTTCTACATCATCCCCTTTGTGTGGGGGTCGATCGTCGCACCCGCGGCGATGCCTGTGGAAGAGTTGCAGGCACTGGCGTCTCAAAACGGCGTCGAACTGCAGGTTGAGGCGGACAGGGTCGTGCAGACGGTCATCACGCGCACCCTCCCCGCCTGGTTTGGTGTCTACGTACTTCTGGGCGTCATCGCCGCCGCTGTAAGCACCGCCGCGGTCCAGCTCATGACATCGAGCGTGATCGTGAGCCGTGACGTCATACAGGGTCTCTTCCGCGAAGACGCAACGGACAAGGAGATCACGTCGTGGGCGCGGTGGGCCGTTGTAGTCATCGTCGTTCTCAGCCTCGGCATCAGCTTTTTGAATCAGGGCGCGATGGCGCTCTATCTGACCGATGTCAGCGTACCCGGCTTTGCCCAGTGGGCTCCCGCCCTTGTGGGCGGGCTCTTGTGGAAACGAGGCACCCGTCAAGGTGCGATCGCGGGGACACTCGCCGGTGTGGTGTATCTCGTTGCGTCGCTGCTCATCGTTGTGGACGGCGAACGAATTCTGGTGATCGGACACCCGGTCATACCCAGTCTGCTCTTGAATACGATCGTCTACATGGTTGTGAGCTGGGCCACGCCGCGTCCCAGCGAACAGATCGAGAACCAGTTCTTTGACGAGGTTGACGCCTACCTCAAAGCCGAGGCGACGTGATGGACCCGTGGCGATTGATCTACCATCCCGACGGCGACACGGCCGACGTGGTCTCCCACGGAGCCGCCGTCGCCGAGGGACGTATCGCCGGCAAGTACCAACTCTCGACGACGCTCGTTCCAAACACCGTTATCGTTCAGCGTAGCCGTACGCGCGGCATCATAGCGGGTGCCGACGTCCGCGTGGACCGCGACGCCGCCGCATCCGCGGGCATCGAGGTTGCCCAAGCGCCCCGTCAGGGACGAAACAGCGCCCGCGCGGTAAGCACGGTTCCGCTCGGCGAACTTATGGCAAAGGGCTCGCGAAAATTCGACGCTGAAGAGGTTGAACCCGACGACCCGTCCGTCATTCTCTACACGAGTGGAACCACCGGTAACCCAAAGGGTGTCACCCTCACGCACCGCAACTTCCACTACCAGTGCACGACGGTGGTTCCCTCGATCATTCCATTTACGCCCAAGGACACCGTGGTGGGTGTATTGCCCCTCTATCACGTCTACGGTCTGGCGAACGGACTGGTCGCGACGCTCCTGTTCGGCGCACGTTTTGTTATGGTCCCGCAGTACAGCCCGGCAGCGCTTCTCGAGGCGATCGCAGAGAACGAGGCGACGATCATGCCGGCGATCCCGAGCATGTATCAGCACCTCTTGACGATTGCTCGTGCCCGGTCCACGGCGATGCCCCGGTCGCTCCGCTACTGCGTATCGGGGGGCGCGCCGCTCCCGCTCGCCGTCCTCCGTGAGTTCGCCGACGTATTCGAAACGGAAATCTCCGAAGGGTACGGGCTCACCGAGACCACATCGAGCGTCTGCTGCAACCTTTCGGGGGAGGGATACAAGGAGGGGAGCATCGGTCGGGCCGCGACCGGTGTGGAGATGAGGGTCGTAGACGAAGCGGGCGGTGAGGTCTCCCCAGGCGAGGTGGGCGAGATCGTCATTCGCAGCGATACGGTGACACCCGGGTACTGGAACAACCGGGAGGCGACCGCCGCCGCGTTTTCCGGTGACGGGTGGTTCCATACCGGCGACCTCGGCTACCGGGACGAAGAGGGCGTCTTTTTCATCACCGACCGCAAGAAAGATCTCATCATTCGCGGTGGTTTCAACATCTCGCCGCGTGAGGTGGAAGAGGTCATCATGCTGCACCCCAAGGTGCATGAAGCCGCGGTCATCGGCGTCAAGGACAAGCGCGGTGAGGACACGGTAAAGGCGTTTGTCGTCGTGATGAAGGACAAAACGCTCTCCGAACGGGAGATCATCGATCACTGTACGGACACGGTAGCTCCCTACAAGATGCCGCGAATCATAGAGTTCGTTGAGACACTACCGAAAAGCGCCACCGGCAAGGTCTTGCGCTCCGACCTTCGCGGCGAGACGGTCGATATGCGTCTCGTGGAACAGGAGACGGCATAATGTTCGGACGGAAGCGGAAGGCGCAAGAGGCGGCGCGTGGCGGTGGACTGCCCATCGGCCTCGGTCGCGCTTTAGAAGAGATGGTCCGACGCCACCGCAGGCGAGAAGCGCTCGTATTTGAGGGAAAGACGGTGACGTATCAAGAGCTGGAGGAGAGCGCGAACCGCGTCGCCTCCGGACTCGCCGATTACGGCATTCGCAAAGGGGATCGCGTGGCGATGATGATGCCCAACATCCCGGAGTTTGCCTACACCTTCTTCGCAATCCAGAAGCTGGGCGCCGTGGCCGTGCCGTTCAACACGATGTACAAAGGGCGGGAAATCTCTTTTATCCTCAAGGATTCCGGCGCACGGGCCATCGTCTGTCTTTCGAACTTTGCCAACCTCATCAACGAACTGCGCGAGGATTGCCCCGACCTCGAACACGTCATAGTTACAGGACAGCGAACCCTCGTCTTTCTCGATCCGGACGCCACCGTCAACGTGCAAATCGTTTGCGAACGGTCCGCCTTCGGGAGTTCCGACGGAGCGCTTCGAGAGATCGGCGTCGTCCTGGTGGATACGCTCGCGGAGCTTGGGGTCAAGGACGCGTGGTACAAACATCAGGGCGCCGTTCGCGTGGGCGGCAGGAAGATCGCCACCATACTCCTGAGCGAGATCGAGAATCTCTACGTCGCGAACGTCGTGACGTTCCTCAAACAGATGGACGCCGAGCCGCTATTCAAGGTTCTCTACGTACCGCCGGAGATCAAGGACAAGGCGCTGGAGCCGATGACCGGCATCGCCGAGGCCGCAGGAAACGAGGTGACGTTCGAACAGTTCAAAGATGCCATCTCATCGGTTCTTGCCGCGCGACTCGGTATCCACCTGGAACCGGGAGAACTCACGCGGGACGAGCTGATCGCGTACGAAAAAAACCGGGCCCTCGCAAATCGAATCTGACCGGGCCGGCTTCGCTTTCGCCGCGCTGGGTGCGTCCTTCCTAGACGCGTCCTTTGACACGGTCCTGCGCCGTTCACGGCCCGAAGAGGTTCGATTGCCTAGCGTCATAGTTTGTTGTTTAATCAATGAACGACTGTACACTACGCCACCGAGTTTGTCGAATCGCTCCGGGAACGGATCGGACGGACCCGGATGAGGAGGTGCCGTGATAATAGCCGTACCAATCAAGCAGGTTCCAGAAACGGCGGAGGGCTACTCATGAACCACCCCACACACATCGATGTCGATGGTCTGCGATCGATTTTTGCGAGCCGCTGTGTGGTCGACGATGAGAAACTGTTGGAATCGTTCTCTCTCGATCAAGTCGGCGACGAACGCTACGCACAGCGACCCGCAGCCGTTGTGTTTCCCGAAACGACCGACGAGATCGTCGCCCTCGTGAAATGGGCGAATCGCACTGGTACGCCGATTACGCCGCGAGGTGCCGGGAGCGGACTCGCCGGCGGGGCAATACCGGTCGCCGGCGGCGTAGTCTGCAGCTTTCGCAACATGGATCGCATCATCGAGATCGACGTCGACAATCTTATGGTTGTCGTCGAACCCGGCGTCATCACCAACGCCCTCGATAGGGCGCTCAAGCCTCATGGCCTCTTCTTCGCGGGATATCCGATGAGCGAAGACATCTGCTTTGTCGGCGGCAATGTCGCGGAAAACGCCGGCGGCGGGCGCGCTGTAAAATACGGAGTGACAGGCAATTACGTTCTCGGCGCCAAAGTCGTTACCGGATCGGGCGATGTCATAACCCTCGGCGGAAAACGGATAAAGGACGTAACCGGATACAACTTGCTTCAATTGTTTATCGGGTCGGAGGGAACGCTCGGGCTGTTTACCGAATTGACGATTCGTGTCATTCCGCGCCCGGCTCAACGGGCGATCGTTTTGTCGACGTTTTCGAGCAGCGGCGACGCGACAGGGTGCGTGGCCGCTCTCAAGCGTGAACTCCCCAACGGTCCGTCATCGATCGAATACATCGACGGAACAACGGCGAAGGAAACCGACGTCTCGCTTCCGAAGTCACAAAGAACAGGCATTCCGGAGAGTGTAAATGCCGTACTCCTCGTCGAACTCGATGGCGATACGGATCAGACTCTTTCCGACCAACTCGAGGCGGCAACCGGTATCTGTGAACGGTACAACGCCTCGATTCTTGAACGTGGAACCGACAGCAATGCCATGGCGCGTTCTTGGAAACTGCGCAAACAGATACCGTGGTGGGCGAAACGTCACGCCGGCCCGTGGCAAACGCTCGAGGATGTTGTCGTACCGCCTGCGAGTATCGTTGAATTGGTGGCAGCGGTAGAAGAGTTACGTGATCGATTCAACGTTGCAATCCCGCTGTTCGGGCATGCAGGCGACGGTAACTTTCATCTCGTACCGTTGCAACCGGCGGACATGAAGCTCGAAGAATGGGACGAAACGCTTCACCAACTGTTGGATGAGCTCTACGACCGAGTCGCAAAATTGGGCGGCACGATCAGCGGTGAACACGGGATCGGACGAAAACGCGTTCCATACGTCCGACGATTTATCGGTGACTACCAGTTGCAGGCACTACGAGGTATCAAGAAGGTCTTTGATCCGAAGGGAATACTCAACCCCGGTGTGATCATCGAGTCGTAAACACTACGGCCACATCGCCGCGCGTTTCGCTGAATCGAACTGGTATCGTCGCGTTCCCCGGCTGGGAAATCGTACAGAGTCCACGCGGTATCGCAATAGTCATTTGTAAAATGTGTTATAAACCACAAAAGTCGTTTGACTTTTGTGAATCCTCAACCTAAGATATCCCATGTGGAAAGAACCGCGTTCACGAAACTCGATGCGTGGAAGAACGACATCCGTCGAAAGCCGCTGATCATCCAGGGTGCGAGGCAGGTCGGGAAGACGTGGTTAATAAAGGAGTTCGGCGCCCGCAGATATGAAAATGTTGCCTACATTAATTTCGAAGCCAATCCGCGCATGGACTCGCTTTTTTCGTCCGACCTCAACTTCGAGCGTCTTCGGACGGGTTTGCAGATAGAAGCCGACACTGCGATCGGACCGGGAGACACCCTGATCGTGTTCGATGAAATCCAGGAAAACGGGCGGGCCCTGACCGCACTGAAGTACCTCGCGGAAACGAGCCCTGAGTACCACGTGATCGCGGCCGGGTCGTTACTGGGCATTTCCGTACATGAGAACGTCTCTTTTCCCGTGGGAAAGGTCGATTTTTTGCAACTTCACCCGTTGACCTTCCACGAGTTTCTGCGCGGGACAGGGCACGGACGCCTGGCGGAACTATTGGCGACGGATGATCCGGAGACGATTGAGATGTTCCGGGACCAGTTGGTTGAGCTTGTCCGATTGCACATGTCCATCGGGGGGATGCCCGAAGCGGTCACAGCCTTTCACGAGTTCCGGGACCTTCGCCAGGTTCGTTCGATCCAGGATGCACTCATCAATGCGTACGAGCAGGATTTTTCGAAACACGCACCACCTTTTGCCGTACCTCGTATTCGTGAAATCTGGCGATCGATCCCGGCGCAACTCGCACGGGAACAGCGCAAGTTCGTGTACGGGCTCGTCCGCAAGGGAGCCCGGGCGCGAGAATACGAAAACGCGCTGCAGTGGCTCCACGATGCCGGCTTGGTTCACCGCGTTTCTCGCATCACAAAACCGGATCTTCCGGTTACCGCCTACAGGGATCCGCGGGCGTTCAAGCTGTTCATGCACGACACCGGATTGTTGGCCGCTCACGCCGGGCTTCCAATTGCTACGATCCTTGAGGGGGATACGCTGTTCACCGAGTTCAAAGGGGCCCTGACGGAACAGTACGTCTTCCAGGAACTTCTGCCGGTTGACCGGTCGACGATCGGCTATTGGTCCGGCGAGCGCTCACAGGCAGAGGTCGACTTCGTTCTCCAGTTAGGAAATTCGGTCTACCCCCTCGAGGTCAAAGCCTCGGAGAACCTGCAGGCCAAGAGCCTCCGCGTTTACAACGAGCGGTTCAAGCCGGTCCGCTGTCTACGCACGTCGCTCTCCCCGTGGCGCGAAGAGTCATGGATGACCAACGTACCGCTCTTTCTCGTTTCGGAAATCGCTCGACTTATCGAAGGGAACCGGCTCGTTTGATGGACACGGCGTCGCCCGTCCTCAGCCCGCATCCGCCTCGCTTTGCGAGGAGAGCGCTTCGAGCACCTGGAACACGCCGGTGATTACCCTCTCCTTGCCGGCAAACAACTCGTCCGGCCCGCCGGCATGGGCAACCGTAAACGGTGCCCGGCCTCCATCACCCCCCTGACCGGTAGCTGATCGATCACCATCTCGATGAACCACATTTGCTTCGGTGACAGGCTCCGGTCGTTTACGTACTCGGAGAACGCCGCCTTCGCCGCTTTCCGATCCATGCCCACCAGGGTGCGCACAAAGTAGACCAGTGACGGCGCCCCACTGCGTGCCGGTCATTGGGCTACAACACACGGTGGCAATGTGGTATTGTCCGTCCTCACTCAACTTCCGGTAATCCGACGAGGCATTGCCTTGCGACGATCTTCCGCACCATCTCTCCAACGTTGAAAGGTGCGGATGTTGATCTCCAACACTTCACATGCCGGCTTGAGGCGCGTACCAGCCCCGCTCGCTTCTTCAATGAGTTCCACGGCCAACGCGCGATCTTCTTTGGGAATCAGTCGTCCTCGTCGTCCCCCCAGATCGCTTCTGTTTTTCTTTCAACGCCAGGAGCCCCGCCGTCTCGGCCAATGCCTTGTCTTTCCGGTTCAGCTCTTTTTGAAGCTCCTTATTCTTCCGCTTCAGCTCAGCCAGCTCCTCGCATTGTTTCTTTCTCCGTCACGATCTCCCGTATCTCCTGTTCCCAGAGTGGGAGATGTTTGGTAAACAGCCCACGAGAGCGTAGCCATTCGCCACGGTCGTCGGTGTTGACCGCCTTGCTTTCCAGCAGAAGCGTCAGCTTTTCTCCAGGACCGCGATCTCGGGGACGAAACTCACCATCCCGCGGTCCACCATACCTTCTGCGGCTTGCTGCTTCCAATATGTAGATCGTGTTCGTGTTCACCCCGGTTTCACGACTGACCTCGGTTACCGACTCCCCGTTCGGTGGGAGGATACGTTTTAGTATCGCTGACTTCATCCCGGAACTATATCTCATCAGATGACTCCTGCTCCTCAAGTTGAGGCGTCATCTATGTTGACACTTAGAGTTACCGAGTTCGTGTGTCCTGACACAATAATCGGGCTGTATCGCCGCGTTCCTCGGCTTCGCCTCCGGTGCCGATTCTCGCTTTCCGTTTGAACGCAAAAAAAGAGCCGAATAACTCGGCTCTTTTTCCGCTGGATCGGGCTGGGCGGATTTGGTCTCCAGTCGCCAACGTCCTGTTGGCTCCTTCCGACCCGGCTCCGCTGCTGAAACGGCATCCTGCCGGTTCGCGCTGCGCGTCTCGCGCCGCAGCTCCGATTCAAATCTGCCCCAACGCCAAACAAGAAGAGGGAGGCGGTTTCACTACCTCCCTCTTCTTGTCCTCGGGCTGGGCGGATTTGAACCGCCGACCCCTTGTCCCCCAGACAAGTACGCTAAACCCCTGCGCTACAGCCCGTTGTTTTGCGGAGAGACGCTATCACAGGGAGATCGCGGTGTCAATTGACGCAGTGGCCGATCAGCGGTGGGGCGGCGCCTTCCGGGATAGCACCCGCCCGACGAAGCCGGTACCTTCCGGACTCGTCCCACACGCTGAATATGTCGTTCCGAAGGCAGGCGTGAAGAGAACCGTGCCGAGACTATGTGATCTCCAACATCCGAACTGCCGGGACACCGCGGACGCTCTGTTGAGTTTCCGTCGGTTGCGGTATACTGATATCTAAAATGTTGAATGAGGTGATCGTCCGATGCGAACGTCCCTGACCTTTGTAGTTGTCGCGGCCATAGCGCTTTTGCCGCTGGCTCTTATGTCCTGCGGAGGCGGGGAAGAGGTCGCCCTCCCGGAAGCAACCGTCGAGGAGGCGGAACTCGACGTCGTCGAGGTCCCCGAGGTCGACCACGCACTGATCACCTTTGTCACGGGCGAGGCGTACATCCAGGAGGGGGACGGCTGGGTCTTCGCCAATATCGGTGACTACCTGGAAAAGGATGCTGTTTTCCGCGTGGATATCGGTTACGCCGAGCTCCAGTTTGGTGACATCGGGACCGCCCGCGTCCAGGAAGGGACGACTATAAGCCTCTCCACGATCGCATTCAGCGGTACCGGTGCCCAAGTGGACGTGAAGCTGATCGCCGGAAACGTCCTCAACAAGGTGGAGACGCTCGCGGCGAACGAACGCTACGAGGTCCGAACGGAGACCGCCGTTATGGGCGTCCGCGGAACCGAGTTTGGTGTGCGTCTGGACGAGAACCAGGAAACTCGCGTGGCCGTCCGCGAAGGCGCGGTCGGGGTACTACCCGCTACTGCAGATCCGCAGCGGCTCCAGGAAAAGGCGGGAACCTCGGCACGAGCCAACGCGGCCGCTCGCGTCGCGGCAAAAGCGATCGAGGAAAGCGCGCCGGTGGTTGAGGCGAACCAGGAACTCCTGGTGAACGAGGAAGCTGTGGCACAGACGGTCGAAGTCGTTCGTCAGGTTGAGGAACGGATCGTGCAAATAGCCGAGGAGTCTCCGGAGCCCGAACCCGAGGCAACCGAGGAAGGTACCGCGGAAGCGGAGATTGAACCGGAACTAACGGACGAGGAAGTCGCGGGGTTGCTCGCGGACGAGGATATCGCCGAACTGGTGGAGGTTGCCCGGCAGACGACGCGGCAGGCAACGGAGGTCGCCGTGGCTCCCGCCCGGGAGATCTCCGAAGCGTCACGGCAGGAACTGGAACAGATCGACGAGATCCGCGTAATCCACATACCGCAGCGCGCCGAAGAAGATGCGGAGACAGAGCCGGAACCGCCGCCCCTCATCCCGATCGTACTTGAAGTTGAACCGGCGGACGCGTTGATATCCCTGGACGGACGCGAACTCGGCCGAGGTCGATTCCAGGGAATATTCCTACAGGGCGAGGTTCTGGAATTTTCGTTTACGAAAGACGGCCACGTTTCCAAGGACCTGAGAGTGGAAGTACAGGAGGCGCGAGGACGTTCGTACTCCGTCAAGCTTCCGGAGATTCCCCGGCCCGAGCCGGTTCAGAGCCGCGTCCAGATCGACGTGGAGCCGTCGGACGCAACGATCTTCGTCAACGGCGAAGAGGTCGGTACGCGCCGCATCCGGGAAGAGTTCGAAGTGGGCGCTGAGATCCTGATTCGAGCCGAACTCGACGGCTACCGCTCGGTGGAGCAAGTACTTACAGTCGCGGCGGGACGCAACGCCAACCAGGTGGAATTCTCGCTTGAACGAATTCTCGTCCCTGTAACGATTACCGTCGAACCTGATGACGCGGCCATCACGGTGAACGGTGAAGAGGTCGGTGTCGGTTCCTTCGACACCTCCTACCCGCTCGGCACCGAACTGGGAATCCGCGTGGAACGGTACGGTTTTGATCCGGACGAGACGATCGTACAAGTTGAAGAGGGCATGCAACCGGTGGCGCTCACGATGAACCCGGCGATTCGCCCGCTCGAGGTCGTGGCCGCTCCCGGGAACGCCGCGATATTCATGAACGGTGAAGAGGTCGGATTCGGATCGGCGGCACGGGAATTCGTCGTCGGTACGGAGGTGGAACTCGCGGTCGCGCTCCAGGGCTACTACCCGCAGGAGAGTTCCATCACCGTGGAAGAGGAGAACGAACCGCTCTCGTTCACACTGGAACGGATCATGGGAACGCTCACCGTGGACGTTCAGCCAAGCGACGCGGAGATCGTGATCGACGGGTCCCGTGTCGGGACGGGCGCTTTTGAACGTGAATACCCGAGCGGTACCACCCTGCAGGTTGAACTCCGTAAGGCCGGATTCGCGCCTCTGACGATTCCCGTAACGATCCAGGAGGGTGCCAACCAGGTCTCCTATACGCTGGCGCAGGACATCGGTTCGCTCCGCGTGAACGCAACCCCGGGATCTGCGGAGATCCTGATTAACGGCGTCGTCGCTGGAACGGGTAGCGTCCTCCAGGACTTTCCCGCCGGTCAGACGCTCGACGTCGAGGTTCGGCAACAGAACTACGTTTCACAAACACGAACGGTGACGATCGAGGAGGGAGACAACACGGTCCGTGTCTCCCTGGAGCGGCAGCAGGCAGAGGTGGCGATTACGACCCAGCCCTCTGACTCACGGATCGAGATCAACGGGTCCCCGGCGGGGCTGGGATCGATCACACGGGCCGTACCGCTGGGCGACCAGATCACCGTAACGGTAGCGCGTCCCGGATATGCGACCACAACCGAGCGGATCCGCGTCTCATCGGAACGGGTAAACCGATCAATTCGGCTCGAACCACAACCGATTGAAGCGGACATATCGGTGGGAACGCAGCGCATCATTCGCCGGATCGCCACCGATGGCGATGCGATCTTCTCCAGCGACGCAGCCGGAGCGGTGCGCGCCCATTCACTGGACGGGCGCCGCTTGTGGGAAGTTCGTACGGACAACGGCGGCAACGAAAACTCACGTCCCACGGTCATCGGCGGCAACGTGGTCTTTACCGGTTCAGCTGAACTGGTCGTCGTGGATGGAAACGGCCGCGTTTCCGGTCGACGTGCCTTGGGAGGCCAGGAAGCGCACCTCTTCGGCCGGCGCGCGGTGGGGTGGAACGGAAACCTTCTGCTCCCGACGGACGGAGGACTCGCGGTCCTGGATGGCTCCGGTGGCGATACGGGCCGCTTTATCCAGATTGACGGCGGATCAAAGATGACCCCGGCAGTGGTCGGAAATGCCGCGGTTCTGGCCGATCTGCAGGGAACCGTTCGAGTCGTTGACCTCCCATCGGGAACACAGACGGCCGCCGTGGTAACGGGCATGAACCAGCCCGTCGCCCACGCGCCGGCAGTCAACGGTTCCACCGTCGTAATGGCAGGCAGGCGAGGAACGATCGTAGCTGTGGATGCTGTAAACGGTTCGCTCCTGTGGGAGGATTCCCTCGCGTCCGGTTCGGCCATATTCGTGGATCCCGTCATAGCCGGAGACACGGTCTTCTTCTTCACGCGCAACCAGATCGAGGCGCGGTCGCTTGCGACGGGTGCTCCCGTCTTTGCGCCAATTGCCGACGCATCGACGGCCCCGGTCGTGGTAAACGGCGTGCTCTACTACGGCGCGGTCAACGGAATGCTCATGGCGGCGGACGCATCCACCGGGCGCGCCCGGGAGACCCTACGGTTACCCGCCCGGGCCTCTGCTGCGGCGGTTGAGATGAACGAGCGAATCGTTCTAGGACTCGAGAACGGACACGTGGTGGTGGTACACCCGGACGGTCTGTAACGAACGTAGGAGACGCGGCGCGCCGGGCACGGTCAGGATTGCTCCCGGCGCGCAATGAACTTTTGTAACATTTTCCTTTGACATTTGTAACATCACCTGCTATGGTGGATTCATAATCCCCACGGGAGGCAGATGTGCCAACTCAATCGCACTATGACGTGGTCATCATCGGAGCCGGTGTGGTCGGCTCCATGATAGCCCGCGAACTGTCACGGTACCGGCTGGCGGTAGCAGTCGTGGACAAGGAGAGCGATGTCGGTGCCGGCAGCAGCTCGTCAAACAGCGCCATCATCCACTCCGGTCACGACCCCTATCCGGGAACGGCAAAGGCGCGGCTCAACGTCCGCGGGAACGCGCTCTGGCGAACGGTAGCCGAAGAGCTCGACGTTCCGCTCCGGAGCACCGGAGCGCTCGTAGTCGCCCGGGAGGGGCAGGAATCGGCTCTGGAGGAACTCCTCCATCGGGCGCACGCAAACGGCGTTACAGACGCGGCAATCCTCGAGGCCGACGAGGTCCGCGCCCGGGAGCCGCGAATCCGGCCGGACACGGTGGGCGCCCTCTGGACGCCCTCGGCAATGGTAGTGGACCCGTTCCAGGGCGTGCTCGGTCCCGCTGAAAACGCGGCCGCCAACGGGGTGGCGTTCCTCTTTGAACACGAATTCACGGGGGCGCTGATTGAACGGGGCCGCGTGGCGGGAATAGACACCGGCAATGGTCCAATCCGTGCGCAATGGGTCGTCAACGCCGCCGGCGTCTTCGCGGACGACGTGATGCACCTCTTTGGGGTTCACCCGGAGTTTGCGATCACCGCCCGCCGGGGCGAGTACTTCGTGTTCGATCCCACGCGTTTCACCGTTGACAACGTGATCTTCCCCATGCCGGACGAACTGGGCAAAGGAATCCTGGTCACGACCACCACCCACGGAAACTCGATTATCGGACCGAACTCGGAAGAGGTAGATGACAAGGAGGACCAGTCGGTCACCGAAGCGGGCATGCTTCAGATCCTGGCCGGCGCCCAACGCTTGGTACCCTCCGTGTCGGCAAGCGATCTCATCGCCGCCTTTGCCGGCCTGCGGGCCACCGGCAACTACAAACCGGACGGCCGTCACCGGGACTTCCTCATCGAGCGGTCAGATGAGGTGCCGGGGCTCATCAACGTGGCCGGTATCGAATCGCCGGGGTACGCCTCGTCACCCGCGATCGCCGAGCTGGTCGTGAAACTCCTCGCCGAGGGCGGCCTATCGCTCGAGGAAAAGGAAAGCTGGGACGGACGGCGTGCGCGCCCCGCCCGCTTCGCGGCGCTTTCCCACGAGGAACGAGCGGCACGCGTCGCGGAGGACCCCGCCTACGGACGGATCGTCTGTCGCTGCGAAAACGTGACGGAGGCGGAAATCGTCGAGGCGATTCACCGCCCCATCCCCGCCCGGACCTACGACGCGATCAAACGGAGAACGTGGCTCGGGACGGGACGCTGCCAGGGCGGCTTCGACTACCCGCGAACGATGGAAATCCTCTCCAGGGAGCTTGGTATTCCCATGGAGGAGGTCACGAAAAAGGGTCCGGGATCTGAGTTTCTCTACCGGCGCACAAAGGAGGCGGTCTGATGCGTGTCAACGGCGATTACGATGTGGCCGTCATCGGTGGCGGCCCGGCGGGAATGGCCGCGGCGATCGCCGCGGCCCGGGAGGGAGCGCGTGTCTTGATCCTCGAGCGCAACGATCAGTTGGGCGGCATCCTGCCCCAGTGTATCCACAACGGCTTCGGCGCGATCAACTTCGGACGCGACCTGCCCGGCCCGGAGTACGCGTACAGGTACGAGCAGAAAGTGCGCGCGCTCCCCGTCGAGATCAAGCTCAACACAATGGTCCTCGATGTGACAGGCGGCCGCGATGTCTTCGCCATCAACGACGACGAGGGGTACCTGCACTTCAAGCCCAAGTCAATTGTCATGGCCATGGGGTGCCGGGAACGTACGCGAGCGCAGATCCGCCTCCCGGGGACACGCGCTGCGGGAATCTTCACCGCCGGGACGGTACAGCGCCTGGTGAACATCGAGGGATACATGCCGGGTCGCCGTGTGGTTGTGCTCGGGAGCGGCGATATCGGAATGATCATGGCCCGACGCCTCACCATAGAGGGCGCTACCGTTCTGAGTGTCCTGGAGCTGATGCCCCACCTCACCGGCCTCCGTCGGAACTACGTGCAGTGCCTGCAGGACTACGACATCCCCCTGCACCTGAGTACCACCGTGAAGAAGATCAAGGGCAAACGCCGTGTGGAAGGGATCGAAACGATCCAGGTGGACGAACGCTTTCGCCCCATCGCGGGAACGGAACGTTCGATCGACTGCGATACGCTCGTCCTGTCGGTTGGTCTTATCCCGGAGAACGAACTCTCCTCCCAGGCGGGCGTTGTCCTGGACGATCATACTCGGGGTCCGCGTATCGATTCGTCCATGGCTACCTCCGTACCGGGGATCTTCGCCGCCGGCAACGTCACCGGCATCTATGACCTCGTGGATTATGTGAGCATTGCAGGCACGGCCGCCGGTGCGAACGCGGCCGCCTACGCCCGGGGCACCGCGCCGGAGAAACGGCGCCGGCGGGTCCGACTCGTTCCCGGCTCCAATGTCGGGAGCATCCTGCCCCAGGAGATCGAGATCGGCGACGACGACTCGCGGCCCACTATCATGCTCCGGCCCAACGCCACGATTGACGTTTCGGTCCGGCTCCGCTTCACCGCGGACGATGAAACGGTCACCGAGTTCAGGGAGCGCTACGCGCGCCCCTCGGAGATGATCGTCAAAACGCTCTCCGCGCGACACCTGGACCAACTGCGGGGCGACAAAAACGAAGAGTACCAGGTAGAAATCGTATGAGTGCACAGGGAACAACGCGGAACGATATCTGCCTGCGGTGCCCCCGGGGCTGCGAAGTGATCACGGTGCTCGACGATAAAGGGGCGATCCTCGACATCTCCGGCAACCAATGCAAGCTGGGCATCGAATACGTCAAACAGGAGATCAACAACCCCCGGCGCGTGTTGCCGACGTTGGTGCGCGTCGCGGGTGGAATGCGGCCGATGGTACCCGTCTGGACGCCGGAGCCGGTCCCAAAGGGACTGCTACTCGATCTGGCCGCGACGACGCGCTCCATCGAGGTGGATGCACCGGTGTCCGTCGGCGACGTGGTACTCGATGACTGGCGTGGTCTGGGAATACAATTGGTGGCAAGCGGCGCGGTTGCGCGCCGGGCCGGCGCGGAGGTGCGCCATAGCAACGGAGGTGAATGATGTACGTGATGTCGCTCGACGCCGGTACCACGAGCAACCGGGCCATTGTCTTTGACCACGGTGGGAACATCGTCGCGGTAGCGCAGCAGGAGTTCCCCCAGATCTATCCGCAGCCAGGCTGGGTGGAACACGACGCCATGGAGATCTGGTCGACCCAAACCGGAGTGGCCCAGCAGGTCCTCTCCAGGGCAAACCTCAAGGCCTCCGATCTGGCGGCGATCGGTATTGCAAACCAGCGGGAGACGACGCTCATCTGGGACAGAGCCACCGGCGAGCCGATCGCCAACGCGATTGTCTGGCAGGACCGACGGACCGCCGCAACCTGTGATGAGATAAAGCAGCGGGGACTGGAGTCTTACATCAAGTCGAGCACGGGCCTGGTGGTGGACGCCTACTTCTCCGGCACCAAGATCAAGTGGCTTCTGGACAACGTGGAGGGCGCGCGCAAACGGGCGGAAGCGGGGGAACTCCTCTTCGGAACGGTGGACACCTGGCTGATCTGGAAGCTGACCGGCGGAGGCGTTCACGTAACGGACTATTCAAATGCGGCCCGGACGATGATCTACAACATTCGGGAACTCCACTGGGACGACAGGCTGCTCGAGGAGCTGGCCATCCCGGCCTCGATGCTCCCGGAAGTGCGTTCGTCGAGCGACGTCTACGGCGAAACGGATCCGGCGATCTTCGGCGGCGCGGCGATTCCCATCGCGGGTATCGCCGGTGACCAGCAGGCGGCGCTCTTTGGCCAGGCGTGCTTCGAGCACGGGATGGCCAAGAACACCTACGGCACCGGTTCGTTTATCCTCATGAACACCGGTGACTCGCCGATCGAATCGAAATCGGGTCTGCTTACGACGCTCGCCTGGGGTCTGGACGGCGCCGTGAACTACGCCCTGGAGGGATCGATCTTCGTCACCGGTGCGGCAATCCAGTGGCTCCGGGACGAGGTCCACCTGATCCATTCTGCGGCGGATTCGGCGTACTTCGCTTCCAAGGTGGACGACACCGGCGGCGTCTACATGGTGCCCGCCTTTGCCGGTCTGGGCGCACCCTACTGGGACATGTACGCCCGGGGCGCCATCGTGGGTATGACGCGCGGCACAAACCTCAACCACATCATTCGCGCCACGTTGGAGTCGCTGGCGTACCAGACGCGGGACGTGCTCGCGTCGATGGAAAACGACTCCGGCATCGCCCTGACGGAATTGAAGGTGGACGGCGGTGCCAGCGCCAACGACTTCCTGATGCAGTTCCAGGCGGACGTCCTCGGTGTACCGGTCATTCGACCGCGTATCATCGAAACGACCGCCCGCGGCGCCGCCTACCTGGCAGGTCTCGCGGTGGGTTTCTGGAAGAACAAGGAAGACATTCTGAACAACTACGAGCTTGATCGCGATTTCGAGCCGCAGATCGAGGAAAAACGGCGGGATACGCTCTACGCGGGCTGGAAGAAGGCGGTCCAGCGCGCCATGGACTGGGAAGAGCGATAGACCCAAACAATTCTCAATGTTGGACGTGAAAGAAGAACAAAACGCGTCTCTGCAGCGCAGCGAAGCCAAGCGTTTTGTTCTTCGTTCCGGGGGCAGGCATAATGAGCACTGCTGGTCAGACCGGCAGTAGAAAGAGATTTTCCACGAAGAAGAGCAGGATAAAGGTGATCACTCCGGCCGCAACGGGGGTTGAGCCCCATCCGGAGGCGATCTTGAGGAGGCGCGCGTAACGGATGTTTCGCCCGCCCTTCACGATTCCAATGCCCGTCACCGCTCCCACAACCGCCTGGGAGCTCGAAACCGGCACGAGCGGCAGGGCCGGAAGACTTCGCGTGGTGAGCCACTCGTTGAGGCCCTCCGCCGCGAAGAGGAAGAGCACCGTGGAACTCGCCATGACCACCACGAAGGCGGTGACCGGTGAGAGCCGGAAGATACCCGCCCCCACCGTTTCCATCACACGTTTCGAGTAGGTCACGATTCCCACCGCGATGGCGACGCCGCCGAGCGCAAAAAGCTGCACCGTATTGCCCACCGTCACGCCGAAGAACGCAGCCGGCTCGAAAACGGGAACCTGCGCGAAGACGCCCATCACGTTGGCGATGTTGTTCGCACCGAGGCTGTAGGCGCCAAAGGCGCCCGCCGCGGCCAGGGCAAACCGCGTGTACGCGTCCTGCCGAAAGATTCCGACACGAACGACGCGCAGCAAGCCGCGCACCGCGAAAAAAAACAGTACGGCGAAAAGCGCCGATAGGACGGGACAGAGGACCCATGTGGATACGATCCGCGTCAGGGTATCTGTATCGGTGGGCAAACCGGCGTAGAAGTTCCACCCGATGATCGCACCCACGATCGCCTGTGACGTTGAGACGGGAAGCCCGATGCGAGTCATCCAGAAGACGGTAAAGGCCGCGGCGAGGGCAACGGTGAACGCTCCCGGCATGGTTCCAACGGAACCGAGCTTCCCGAGCGTCTCCGTTCCGCCGGAACCGCCCGACACGGCGCCGACAATAACGGCGACGCTTGCGATCGCCGCCGCGAGACGAAATGAGATCATGCGCGTACCAACCGCGGTACCAAAGACGTTTGCCGCGTCGTTGGCACCCAGCGACCACCCGAGAAAGAGTCCGCTGGAAAGGAAGATCGCCATCTGCATCGCGACGTACTATATCGACCGCTTAATCGCGGCCACCGAAACGCGCTCCACCACCTCCTGCGCGATGTCCGAGATCTCCGCAATGGCGCCCACCGTGTCCCGGAGTATCATCCGCTCCGAGAGACGCGTGATCTCTTCGTCCTGGAAGATCGTTCGCTTGAGTGCCTCTTCGATTTCATCCGCCTCGTGCTCGAAGAAGTACACCTTGTGGATGTACTCCTGGATTTCGCCCCTGTTGGTGACGTACGTCAGGCACGCGTTGGCAACACCGTTCATCGCCGCTGCAGAAGCGGCACCGAGGCGAACAACGTCGCCTGCGGCGTTTGCGCGAAAGGCGGGGCGCTCCGTCTCTATGCGGGAGAGGAGTCGCTTGGCGGCATCGATGACCGAGTCGGACGATTCCAAGAGGCCCAGGACGTCCCCGCGTGATTCCGGAATCAGCATTCGCGAGTAGAGTTTGAACCGGATGTCCCGCCGCAGTTCGTCCGCCTTTCGCTCCGTCTCCTTGGCTGAAGCCAATCGATCAACCAGCGTGTCCGTTCTGCCGTCGATGTACTCGGAAATGCCCCTTTCCAGGGTAAGGGCCGCTTCAAAGATGTAGTCGAAAAAACGCGTTATCTCGGTCTCAAGATCGCGGGCATGTTTGAACAGTCCTTCCACGGTGCGCCTCCGTTGCTCTATTGTCGTCCATCGACCGAGTGCTTTCCAATGACGTAGGAGATGCCGTCCAGGGGAATCTCGACCCAGGCGGGGCGGTTGTTCATCTCGTACCCGATTTCGTACACCGCTTTCTCGAGGACATAGACGTCCAGGAGCGTCTGGAGGGTGGTGCGGTGGCGCGGTAGGAGCTGCGCGTCCGCGATATGTTCGATGTAGGCCCGCAGATAGGTGGCGCTCACCCATCCATACCAGGCGGCGACCCAGGGCGCGAGCACGGCCGCCCGCTCCGGATCCCGGCCCCGTTCGGACAGGTAGCGTCCGTGACCGGCGTAGTCAAAGGAGCGCAGCATCCCTGCAACATCTCGTAAGGGGGAAAACTTCGCTCTCCGTTCAGATAGGGTTCGGGCCGGTTCACCTTCCAGGTCGATTATCACCACGTCGTCTCCGGCAACGAGGACCTGCTCCAAATGGAAGTCACCGTGAATTCGGATACGCCGCGCATCGATCGGTGCGGCCGCAACCGCAGAAAAGCGGGACCGGATCGTCGCTTCTTCTCCCAGAAAGGTCTCGATTTGCTCCGCCAGGTGCGGCTCTGCCCGTTCCCGGACATCCCTCGCCACGGAGTAGACCCGTTCCAGGAGCGTTCCGAAGCGGGCCTCCAGGGAACGCTGATACTCCATGGTGAAGGGCTCACCGAAAAAATCGGGGTTCGTCGTTTCTGCGGCCAGGGCTCGATGGAGCTGGGCGGTTCGCTCGCCCAGGCGGGCGACCATCGGGAGGAAGGACACGCCGAGGTGGCCCCCGAGCGCCGGAGGAACCTCCATCGAAGCTCCGGCTACCGTCGACGGCGGACCGTCCGGTGCATCCCGGTCGCCCGATTCCACGATCGAGGAAAAAAACGAATCGATCTGTAGGCGCCACCAGTCCATGGCGTTTCCCTGGTTCGGCACAAATCCGATGCAGAGCGCCAGGGCGCCGGCGGGACGTCCTATCCGGCGGTAGTGAATGTCACCGATGTACGGCGGTATTGCATCAAACCGACGGTCCACACCGAGGAGCCGCGTGAGTTCCACATCCGGATTGACCCCTTCCTCCAGGTGACGATAGAGCTTCACGAAGAGGCTATCACCAAAGAGGATGGAACTGTTCGATTGCTCCGTCCGGAGGACGTGCGACCCCGAGATCCGCGCCTGCTCGAGCCGTTGCGCTTCGGCGGCGTGTGCACGGGCAACGATCCCGCCTCGCGCCGTTTCCACGCGATCACCCCGCGCGATGAGGTCGCGCAAAGCCCGGCGGAACGGTTCGTGGTACAGGGCGTCCACGTATGACACCGCCGGATCAGCCGGATCGGCACAGATCACCGCCGCCGAGTCAAGCAAGGCATCCCTGTGGCCGTCACCGGACTCGATACGCGCAACGGGGACGACGTACGTGGCGCTGTCGCCGGAGATGAACTCAGTACGGACGATGAGAATCCACGCGGCCCCGCCCGTCTCTTCGGTAGGAATCGGCACCACGTCATCCACGGATGCACGGATCACGACGGATGACTTGTGCCGGTACCAGCGGCTCCGTTTTAGGAAAGGAAGCAGCGCTTCGCTCTCAAGGTACGATAGGAGAGGCTTATCCAAGCAGAGCCTCCACAACCTCCACGAACCCCGCGCCACCGTCGGAGGGCGTCACATAGGCGGGGGCCCTCTCAAGCGCGTCGCCGTAGGTCATCACGGAGGCCACTCCCACCGACTGTGGAAACGCCGCGAAGAGGGGTGCGTCGTTGGGAGAATCACCCACAAAGAGCACGGTGTCTGCGACCTCCTCGGGCCCGACCCCCAGTATCCGGTGTATGAACTCGAAGGACATGGCGCGCTTGTCGTAATCACCAAACCAGGCGTTGACGTGGATCGAACTGATCTTCGCACGGGCACCCGCTTCACGGCAGATCTCCCGCACGCGCAGCGCCGTCTCCAGTCCCAGGGGCGGCTCGTCTTCGGCAAAGTCAAAGGCCACGTCGAAGCTACGGTACGGCTGGTCCGCGGCGATTCGGATTTCGGGGATCTCCCGGGTGACTCGATCGCGTAACTCCGCGAGTCGATCCGATGCGTCCTGGGCCACACCGGCGTGGTAGAGGACGCGCCGCTCCCCGCCGGAGAGGTACATGGCAAAGGCGCCGTTCTCACCAACCACGCCGGCCACCGGCCACTGCCGGACGATGAGGTCGCACCAGCCCGCGGGCCGGCCCGTTACGGGCACAACCTTCACGCCGGCTTCCGCGAGGCGCCATATGGCGGCGTACGCCTCGGCGCCGAGTCGTCCCTTGTCGGTGAGCGTACCGTCGATGTCTGTAAGAACAACCCGCACCCGGTCGGGGTGTGACAGCTCGGTTACCGGACGCGGTGTTCCGCGGAGATGCATGTTGTATCTCACCACGGGTGCGATGTTCCATGCAACGGTATCCTTGCAAAAGGCCAATCTTCGTGGGATACTTTTTGGCACACACCACACGGAGGATCGCATTGCAATGATCATACTGACTCTCAACTGCGGCAGTTCGTCGGTCAAGTATCAACTCTTTGACTGGAGCCGGCGCATGGCGCTCGCCACCGGGATCGTCGAACGGGTGACACAAGAGGGCTCACGTATCACGCACTCCGTTCCGGGTCGTGACGACTACGAAAGGGAACACCCCTGCCCGGACCATACGGAAGCGATCCAACTGATCATGGATACGCTCCAGGACAAAGCGGTCGGCGCCATTTCGGACATCCGTGAAGTGAAAGCCGTGGGGCATCGCACCGTGCACGGTGGTGAAGCGTTCAAACAGTCGGTAGAAATCACCGACGAAGCGCTCGAAACGTTTCGCACGCTCCAGAGCCTGGCGCCGTTGCACAATCCCGCCAACATCATGGGTATCGAGGCGGCCCGGAAGGTACTTCCCGATGCAACACACTGCGCCGTGATGGACACCGCCTGGCACCAGACGATGCCCAAGCACGCTTTCCTCTACGCAACTCCATACGAGTGGTACGAGAAATACGGCGTTCGGCGCTACGGGTTCCACGGTACGTCGTTTCTTTACACGGCCAAGCGCGCCGCGGTCCTCCTCGGGAAGGACCCCTTTGATACCAACCTGATAATCGCCCATATAGGGAACGGGGCGAGCATGTGTGCCGTCAAGGACGGCGTTTCCGTGGACACCACCATGGGCCTCACTCCCCTGGAGGGGCTGATCATGGGCACCCGTAGCGGCGACATGGACCCGGCGATCCCGTTTTTCATCATGGACAAAATGGGCATGTCACCGGAAGAAACGGAACGGATGCTGAACAAGAAGAGCGGTGTCCTGGGCATCACGCAGCAGTACGTTGACCGCCGTGACATTGAGAACGCGGCAAAGGACGGTGACGAACAGGCGCAGTTGGCGATCGACATGGAGGCGTACCGGATCAAGAAGTACATCGGCGCATACTCGGCGGTGCTCGGTCGCGTCGATGCTATCGTTTTCACCGCCGGCGTCGGCGAACGGGGCCCGGTGATCCGGGGGAAAGCGCTCGATAACCTTGCAAACCTCGGGATCAAGGTCGACCCGGACAAGAACAACGCATCCATGACAAAGAACGCCGAAACCGACATCGCTACCGATGACTCCCCCGTTCGGATTTTCGTCATTCCCACCAACGAGGAACTGGTCATGACGGAAGACGCCTACGCGCTTGTGCAGGGTACCTACGACGTCCACACCAACTTCACCTATTCGTTCCAGAATCCGAGCTACGTCAACCCGGAGCGCGCCGGCTGCGTGGATCGCGATTTCGCCAAATGGGACGGCCTCCGGGACATCGTGATTTCACCGCCCGGAACCGGCCCAACGGACAACTGCGATTAGAAACCGATGATTCTCACCATTGACGTCGGGAATACCAATATCGCCTTTGGCATAGCCGACGGCGACGAATGGATCGAACACTGGAGACTCCGGACGGCCCCGGAGAATACGGCCGATGAGTACCTGGTGCTCTTCCAGACCCTTCTTTCAACGTCGGGTCACACCCTTAGCGCCGTGGAGCGCGTGGTAGTGAGTTCCGTTGTGCCGGTATTGACGCCGGCGATCGTAGCCGTGGCGGAGAAACTCTTCGGACAGGCGCCGCTCGTGGTCAGGCACGATCTCGAAACGGGTCTCGATCCGGAGTCGATCCCGGCGGAGATGGGATCGGACCTCGTTGCAAATGCAACGGCGGCTTTCGACCGGTACAAAGGCGCCGCGATAATCGTCGATTTCGGGACCGCCCTGACATTCACCGCGGTCTCGGCAACCGGGCGCGTTTTGGGTGTAAGCATCGCACCGGGGCTTCATAGCGCCCTGAAGGCACTCTTTTCAAACGCCGCACAACTCCCGGCGGTGGACATCGTGGTACCGCCCACCGCCCTCGGCCGCAACACGATTCACTCGATCCAGGCGGGCGTCGTCTTTGGATACGTGGGGCTCGTGAAGGAAGTGGTGGGCAGGATGAGCGCCGAGATGGATACTACGCCCACGGTGATCGCTACCGGCGGATTGGCCACGACGCTTGCTCCCCACGTGGACTGCTTCGACGAGGTACGTCCCTGGCACACCCTGGAAGGCCTGATCGTGCTGGCAAGAAAGAATCCCGCCTGATGGGGAGCGTGCGGCGCAAACAAAACTCGCGCCGGCAAGAAAAAGGCCACCCGATGGGTGGCCTTTTTTGGTACCGACGTTGTTTCGCCGGTGCTCCCGGCGCCGCGTCTACTCGCCGCCTGTATCGGCGCGTGCCTCCCGGCGCTTGATGTTGGCGAGGGTTGCCTTTCCCGCCTTGGAGATCATGACCTTTGCGCCATCGATCTCAGCTTCGTAGAGGAGTTTCACGCCGGAACGCCCCGTCACGGGGCACTTGCCGCGTCCGGCGGCGGGCGTCTCTTCCTTCAACGGTCTGCCTCTATGTGCTTTCGACATCTCTACTCCTTTCGTTTAGGCGGCGGAGTATAACAGGATCACTGCGGCCTGACAAGCAAGAACTCAACCCGCCGGTTTTTCCACATGTTGGGCCGGTCCGCGTGCGGGACCACGGGGTACAGGCCGCCGTACCCGATCGGTTCCATGCGGTCCCCGTCGACACCGAGAATGATCAACGCCTGCATCACCTCAATGGCGCGGCGGTTTGAAAGCGGTAGCAACTCAAGGCGCTGCTCGCGCTCTTTCGCCTCCCCTTCGAGGAACACGTGGGCCGCGTGTCCCTCGACTATGATCTCCCGGTCCTGATAGCGGTTGAGAATCTGCGCCAGCCGACGCAGCGTGTTCAGGTTTGCATCCAACTGTTCCGGTTCGCTCCGGAAGAGATCGGGCGTGTTCGGTGCAAACTGGATGGTCGAGATCCGGATACGGAGGCGGTCGCCGTCAACCATCACGAGGATATCAACCGACGACGTTCCGCGCCCCTCCCCGACATTGCCGTTGACGTCCGTGAGCTGCGCCACCACCTCGTAGTCGGTAGCCGCCTGGACAAGCTCACCGTCGTCCGCGAGGCCGTCCCACCAGAGCCGCCGCGGCGGATTGCCGCGACCGCTGAAGCGCCGGAACGGTCGTCCCCTGGGATCGAGAATCTGAACGTCCCACCGGGCAAGTTCGTTGGGAGCGTCCCAGGAGAGCGCGATGGCCGTCTCTTCATCAACGCCGTCGCCGTCGGGCGAAAACACGCGGGGCGAAACGCCTACCGCTACGACAGGCGCTTGTGCCGAGAGCGGGATCGAAACGGTGTCGAGCACGATGTCCATGTCTTCGCTCGTCTCGTTCCCCGCCAAGTCAACACCGCGCAGGACGTAGCGATACTCGCCGTCGGGAACGCGCTCGCCGCCGGCGTCCATTCCATCCCAGGTGAGGTCGTTCACTCGATCGCCGAAATCGATCTCATAGATAACGGTTCCATCCGCGGCGTAGAGGAACGCCGTCCAGTTGTCGCCGGGCTCCACAGACTGATTGATGGTAATGGTATCGCGCTCGCCGTCGTCATCGGGAGAAAATCGCCGGTACGCGGCGTCGAACGTGACGATCCGCGGGCGCGTGCTGTCCACGGTGATCGGACCGGCGTACGTCGCTTCCGCCACGTGGCCGTTCTGGTAGATCACGCGGAGGAGGGCCGAGTAGTCGCCGTCAGGGGCAAAGGTGTTTCCATTGGTAATCCCACGCCACTCATACCGTTCGAAGGGTTGGCGCACGTAGCGACTTGCCACCATGCGATCCCGGTCGTTGCGGACCTCCAGGTGGAACTCGGCGACACCGTCCGCCTGCGGGTAGACGGGCCTGAGTACTACCATCGATTCATCCCCGCGTCCCCGGGGCGATACGTACCGTCCGTCCGCTTCCAGCGCAACGGAGGGGCGCCGGCCATCCTTGATCACCCGAGCCAGGTTGCTGGAACCGGCGTTGCCGGCCTCGTCCACGGCGGTGAGAATGAGAGAATAGAGGCCGTCGGGAGCCTGGCCGCCGCCAAGCTCATCGGGAAGGACCCCGTTCCACTGGAGATCGAGACCGGCGGTGCCGCCTTGCCGTGTCGGCTCTACGCCGCCGGCGTTTACAAAGAATGAGAGATCGTCGGAAACGACTATGTCGCCGTCCCGGCGGAGTTCCACGTTCCAGTCGAGATCGGCGTCGTATCGAAGCTGGAGATCGATGCGTGCCTTTGCAGCGCCACCGAAAACCATCGGCGCTCCCGCCTCGGTCTCCTCCGGCGCAGTCTGGACGGCCACGATCCCCGCGGGGGCCACGGTATCGACGACCACTTCTCGCCGGTCCGACGCGACGACGTTCCCGTTGATGAAGGTTGCGGTGAGAACGGCGTGATAGACACCGTCGGGAAGAGGCGTGCCGTCGTCGCGAAGCCCCGATACGGTGATGCGGCGCGGAAGCGTTCCCGTGCCGCGCGACCGCTGGGCCGGTTGATCGTTGAGGAGCAGTTGGAACTGCCACTCTAAAAGCCCCGCCGTATTGGATGCGGACGGTACGAGGATGAGTTCATCCCGGACGCCGTCCCCGTTGGGGCTGAACGCGTAGACACCGTCTTCAGCAGCCAATGCCAGTTCAGCCGCCGTCAGGCTCAGGGTAATCGTCTGAGAGTGCGTTCCGACCGTTGAGTTGCCGGCGCGGTCGGTACCGGTGATGACGAGAGAGTAGTCGCCTTCAGGGGCAACGTTACCCCTGCCGTCGGTTCCGTCCCAATCGAACCGTGCGGGCAACACGACATCGCGACCACGGTTCGAGGGTGTCTCGTTCTCGCGCACCGATTCGAAGACGATGTCCCCGCCGGAGTCCACGATCGCCAAGACCCACTTGAGCTCCCGGCTGCCCGCCTGCCGGAAAGAGACCGTGTCGCGCAGGTTGTCGCCGTTGGGGGAAAAGATCGTGTAGGGCGATTCCAGGTACTCGGTGATCTCCGGCCCCTCGTTGTCAACCGTGGCGTTGAAGGGCGCGCTCCTGGCGAAACCACCGGCGTCGTCGATGACCGTCAACTGGTACGTGTACTCCCCGTCCGGAACGAGTTCCCCGTCATCGGAACCGCCGTTCTGGTACGTTCCGTCCCAGGTCAGGTTGTCGGGGATCTCCACCCGCGGTTTCTCGCCGCCGAAAACGCCACCGAAGAAACCGATCCGTTCCTCCTGGATCTCACTGACCGAGTAGACGATGGCCCCGCTGGAATCGAACACGGAGAGGTTGTACTCGACAATGACCATGTCCTCCGCGGGGGTTACCACGCTCGAAAAGGGAAGCTCCAGGATGTCCTGCACACCATCGCCGTTTTCGGGCGAGATGTAGACGCGTGGCTGCGCAGGGATGCTCAGCGTCGGCGCTTCCGCCTCCGCGGAGCCGCCGGCAAAGGCAAAGGCCGGCACGAGAACAATGGAGATAATAACGGCGAACGTTTTGATACTCTTCATTGACTGTAATGTACCACGACCGGTACACCCTCCCATAGATACATCGACAAAAACGGAGCCGGGCAGTACGTTGTGGACCATGGAAACGCCGGCTATACGCGTCGTCAGTTTACACAAAACGTACCAAAATGACATCCACGCCGTGAAGGGCCTCTCCTTCACCGTGGCTGCCGGTTCCTGTTTTGCCCTGCTCGGTCCCAACGGCGCAGGGAAGACGACAACGATGAAGATTCTGTACGGGAAGGCGCGGCCCGACCCGCAGGGGGAAACGGTAATTGAGGTGCTGGGCTTTGATCCGCGCCGGGACGAACTCGATATCAAGGTCCAGACGGGCGTGGTCCCCCAGGACAACGCCCTCGATGAAGAGCTGGACGTGATGCGAAATCTCTTGGTGTATGCGCGGCTCAACGGGATCCGCGGGCGGCGCGCGGTTGAACGGATCGATGAGTTGCTTGCATTTATGGAACTTATCGACAAACGCAACGCCTCGGTCCGGGAACTCTCGGGGGGGATGAAACGGCGTCTCGCCATCGCCCGGGCCCTGCTCAACAATCCCCGCCTTCTCATTCTCGATGAGCCCACCACGGGCCTCGACCCGCAGGTACGGCACGTCATCTGGGACAAGCTCCGCAGCCTTATGCGGAGCGGCGTGACCGTCCTGGTGTCAACGCACTACATGGATGAGGCGTACCAACTGGCCAACCGGATCCTGATCATGGACCACGGTGAGGCGGTCCTGGAGGGCCACCCGGCGTCGCTCATGGAGACGCACATGGAGCGCCACGTCCTGGAGGTAACCAACGCCGCCCGCGCCTCCAGGGTCGACGCGGCGCTCGGCGACGGGAACGGTGACGACATCAGAGTCGAACGGTCCGCCGAGCGCGCCCTCTATTACGGGAACGCTCTGGCACCCCTGGAAGATGCCGCGAGGAGACTCGACTTCGGCGAGTACGTTCTCAGGCCGGCGAACCTGGAGGATCTCTTTCTCAAGACAACCGGGAGGCAACTCAATGAGCTCCAGTAATACCGGAGTCCAGGGACTGGCGCTGCGCCTGGAAGCGGTCTGGTACCGCCACATGCGCGTCTATACGCGGCACCTGGTCAGTAACGGTCTGCCGCCCTTCCTGGAACCGCTCATCTTTCTGGTGGGTATCGGACTCGGACTGGGTCGCTACATCGACTCCATGGACGGCTTTCCGTACCTGGAGTATCTCGCGAGCGGGCTCTTGGTGACGGCGAGCATGTTCACCGCCGCCTTCGAGTGTACCTTCGGAACGTTTATTCGCCTGGAGTTCGAAAAAACGTACGACGGCATGCTCGGCGCGGCGATCACGTCGTCGGATCTTATGGTGGGCGAGGTCATCTGGGCCGGGTCCAAGGGACTCTTTTTCTCACTGGCGGTCCTCATCGTCATCCTGGCCTTCGGGATCCTGCCGGTGGGCCTTACCCTGGTGACACCGCTGGTGGGTATGCTCACGGGGCTTATGTTCGGAGCGCTGGGAATAGCGGTCACGAGTTTCGTGAACAACATCAACCACTTCAACTTCTTCTTCTCAGGGTTTCTCTCGCCGATGTTTTTCTTCTCCGGCGTGGTATTTCCCGTGGAGAACCTGCCGCGGGTAGTCCGGCCTCTGGCGGAGGCCCTACCCTTAACCCACGCCGTTCGCCTTTCGAGAGCGCTCGCGTTGAACGCCGTGGAGGCGCGTCATCTCTGGGACTTCCTGTACATCCTGGTCTTTACCGTCGGGGTCGGGTGGTTTGGAATCGTCAACATTCGCAAGCGGTTGATCGATTGAAGGAGAGCGACCTCTACGAACCGCTCCGGGCCTATCTCGAAGGCCAGGGGTACGCCGTTCACGGCGAGGTCCGCGGGGTAGACGTGGTGGCGCGCCATCGAGAGCGTCCCGACGAGATCGTCGCGATCGAACTCAAATCGCGAATGTCCCTGGACCTGGTGGTCCAGGCGGCGCAGCGGACGGAATTGACCGACTCGGTCTATGTGGCGGTACCGGTGTCGGGCGCCCGTGGGACGGTACGGAACTCCCGGGGAGTACGAACGCTCCTTCAACGCCTGGGGGTCGGGTTGATCCTGGTTCGTTTTCTTCGAGGCGCTATCCGCGTGGAGACGATCCTCCACCCCGGTTCGCCGGTGCGGCCCACGGGTGCCCGTCGCCGGACGGCCATCATCCGGGAGATCGACCGGCGCTACGCGGAATTCGACAAGGGGGGTAGCCCCACGCGGCTCACCCGCGACCCGAGCGCCGCCGGCCGCCGGGACGGCCCTTTCGGGGACGGATATCCCGGCCGCGTGCGGCGTATGACCGCCTACAGACAGCGGGCGTTCCTGACGGCCGAGTTGTTGCGGCAGGCGGGCGGAACCGCACGCCCCCAGGACCTCCGCGCCGCAGGCGCCCCTGAGACGTGCGGGACGATCCTGGCACGGAACGTGTACGGCTGGTTCGAACGGGTGGAACGCGGGACCTACCGGCTCCACCCCGCCGGCGCGGAAGCGCTCAGGCGGGATGCGGAGGCGGTGGAGGTCATTCTTTCAGCGAGCCGGCGGCAAAGCCCTTCATGAGCTGATCCCGGAAGAAGATGTAGAAGAGGATCATCGGAATCGTGGCGATCACGAGCGCCGCGAAGAGCAGCCCGAAGTCACGGGAGAGGCCGCCAACAAAGGCGTTGACCCCCACCGGGAGGCTCCTGATCTCCTGCCGGCTTGTCAGGACAAAGACAAAGACGAACTCGTTCCAGTTGGAGAGGAACGCGAAGATCAGCATCGTCGCCGTAACGGGCTGACAGACGGGCCGAATGATGCGCCAGAAGATCTGAAGATACCCCGCACCGTCAATAAGCGCCGCTTCCTCCAGCGAACTGGGAATGCCCTTGATATACGATGTAGCCAGGTAGATCATGAAGGGCAGCCCGAATCCCACGTAGGGAATCAGCACACCCAGGCGCGTGTCGTCGATATTCAGCCGCGTCTCCATCACGAAGAGCGGCACCAGGACCGAGTGCGCAGTGATGAGCAGCCCCATGATAAAAAACGCGTAGAACCAGTTGGAGACGCGGTAGCCGAACTTGGCAAAGCCGTAGCCGGCGCCGAGAGCCAGATACACCGTGATGATCGTCCCGAAAAACGAGTAGAAGATCGAGTTGAGAATCAGCCCGCCGAGCTTGCCGATCTCCCAGGCGCGCGTGTAGTTCCCGAAAAAGAACGCCCGGGGAAAGGCAAAGGTCTGCTGCATGATGTCCGCGTGGGGTTTGAACGAGCTGTATGTGAGCCAGAAGAGCGGCCCCACGGTGAGAAGCGTGAAGATCGCCATAAAGATGTACGAGGCGATGCGCCAGCCGACCAGTTCTTTGTTCTTGAGGGTAATGTCACTCATATTTCGCCTCGAAGTAGCGGTAGACGGACTGGATCAGTGTGATCAGTCCCAGACTCAGGATAACGATCATGATCGACACGGCGCTCCCGAATCCGTAGTTGTAGTACTTGAACGTGTTCAGGTACATGTAGATTGCAATGACCGTCGTGTAGTTGGCCGGACCGCCGCCGGTCATCGCGAAGATCAGGTCAAACGATTTGAGGCTGCCCGCAATGGCGAAGACCGCGGTGGTGAAGAGGATGTTGGTCATCTGCGGCATGACCACCCGAAAGAGGATCTGGCGCTCCTTGGCCCCGTCGACGATTGCAGCCTCGATCACAGCGGGTGAGATCTTCTGCATGTTGGCCAGGAAGATCACCATGTAGATCCCCGTGTAATACCAGAGGATGACGACCAGGACGGGGACGATTGCGAGCGCCCTGTCTTCGAAGATCGCAAAGACAAAGCGCGGGTCGTCCTGGAGAATCCGCGCAATGGCGGTTACCATCCCAGCGGGTGAGAAGAACTGGTTCCACAGCTTCGCCACCACGATTGCCGAGACGGTGATGGGCAGAAAGATCATCGTCTGGAAGAAATCTCCCCACTTCACCAGCCCGCGATAGATGATGTAGGCCAGGACAAAGCCAAAGGGGATCTGACCGAACACGGATACGGCGACGATCAACATGTTGTTCCGCAGGCCGTGGAGGAAGACCAAGTCGGTGAGCATCTTCCGGTAGTTCGACAACCCGGTGAAGACCGGGGCCCCGAAACCGCTCCACTCGGTAAATCCGAGAACAAAGCTGAATACCACCGGAAAGACGATAACCAGCGCGTAAATGAAGACCGACGGAAGTGTGAGCAGAGCATAGCTCGCCCGTTTATTTCCTAGGGTAGTCATGGGTCATTGTACCATTGTTTCAGCGTGGCGGCCGCGGAATGCGGCCGCCACCTCTCCGCTCACGAAGGAGCGGAGGACCAGGGGATCTCTTAGCGACTGGAGTCGTTCGCGGCGACCCACTCCTCGTAGCGGGCTGCCGCTTCGACGGGAGTGATGCTTCCGAACATCATCTCCTGGATAGCGGGGTGGAGGACACCCATGCCCTCGCCGTCCATGACCGCGTCGATGACGTAACCGGCGGGAACGTTGTTCACGAATTCGGAGAGCTGAACCAGCATCGGCGAAATCGTATCGGGCAGGTCCATCTTGACCGCCGGGAGCCATCCCTGGGTCGCCTTGATGGCGGAGCCTTCGGGACCGGCAAAGAAGTAAATCCACTCCCAGGCGGCGTCGGCCTTGGCACCGGTGAGGTTCGCGTTCATGCCGTAGCCGGTACCGGCGACGAGCGCCGTGGCCCCCGGAAGACCGCCTTCGTTCGGCAGCGCCGGGAAGACTTCGTAGGAGACGTACTCGTGGGCGTCCTCGGCCATGAGCTTGATCAGCTCGTTGGTGCGCCAGCCGCCGTCGATCAGATAGACGGCCTCCTCCGCGGCAAAGGCGTTGAGCGCTTCACCGTAATCGGCCTGGTTGATGCCGGGGCTGAACATGTCGGCGTCGAAGAGCGTCTTGATGACCGTCAGGGCATCGACGAACTCGTCGTCGGTGAAACTGGCGTCACCTACGCGGGCGGCATCGAGCCATTCGCGGCCCCCGGTACGCGCCACGAGCGCGCTCAGGAAGCAGCTCTGCATCTGCCAGCCGTCCTTGTTGTCCATGGCGATCGGAATGTAGCCGGCGTCGCGGATTACATCGCCCTGGGCGAGCAGTTCGGCCAGCGTTTCCGGGAAATCGAGACCAAGCTCGTCCAGGAGACGGTTGTTCGTGAACATCACGTGCGTTGCGGTGACCTGTTCCGGCAGTTCGTAGAACTCACCGTTGGCGCCCTGCGGCGCGATTGCCGCCGGTGCGAACTGGTCGGCAACGGGGCTCACGTAGGAGCTGATGTCCTTCACCAGGCCGCTGCCGGTAACGTCGCCGGTGCGCTTGCCGGGCCACAGGAACACGAGGTCGGGCAACTGCCCGGCCACGGCCATGGACTGCAGCTTGTTGTGGTACGGTTCGCCGAAGAGGTATTCCCACTCGATCTTGATATTGGGCTGCGCTTCCTCCCAACCGGCGAGCAGCTCTTCCCAGTTGGTTGTGGTGATCTCGTTGGTGAGGTCCACGTATCCCAGGGCGGTGAGCGTGATAACATCATCACCCTCCGCTTCTTCGCCGTCGCCGCCTGCAAAGACAAACGGTGTCGCGAGCAGAAGCGCGGTCAGTACCAACAGGAATGTTCGTTTGTGTAGCATCGTGCTACCTCCTTTTTTTTCCGCCTCCCGGACGGATTTGTATGCTTCACCCAGTTAGCCGGCTACTCGCCGCCCAACTGGATCATCGCCTCGTTCAACTGATCCACCATCTCGACATGGGCCGGTCGATTCCGGGTGTCGCCGAGCGGAAAGATCTGATCCGTAAAAAGTCGGTCCAAGAGCATGCCGGCGGCTCCATAGGCCACTGCGTTTTCGCCGAACGTCGAGGGCTGGAGGTTGTACGAAACCTCGCTCTCGTAGGGCCAGTTGCGGTTGATCTCCTTGTGGAGGATCGCCTTGAAGTCGTCGGCGTAGGCCATGACGTCACCGCCGAAAAAGACGTGGTCCAGGTTCAGAACGTTCACAACGAGCGCCATGTTGCGCGCGATCTCGGAAAAGAGGCGCGCTCGAACCTCCGGATCGGATCCGACCCGAGCCGCCTCGTCGTCGGTCAACGTGAACTGCCCCTCCGAGTGTTCGTTCCAATAGACGCTACGAAATTCGCCCGCCATCGATGCGTGCCCCGAATAGAGCGTCCCGTTCAAAACGACGCCGACCCCCACCCCGATCCCTCCGTAGAGGTGCCGTCCGAACCCGCTGCGACGGATCTGTACCAGAACGTAGACAAAGTCGCGAATGTTCCGACTCCGATGGAAGGTGAGTTCGCCCCAGGCGCAGGCGTTGGCATCGTTTTCCGCGTACGCCGGCACGGAGAGACGCCGGGCGATCTGCCTGGAAAAGTCGTACTCTTCGGCGATCTCCATCGGGATAGACCCGTGAATGATGCCGTTGGCACAGTCTATGAGACCGCCCATTCCCATCCCGATTCCCAAGAGCGGCCGCTGGTGGAGGTGCAGCGCGCTGTCCACGCGCCGGACGATGTCAAAGACGTATTCATCGAAGGGGCGCCCCTCGCGTTCCACCTCTTCGCTGATCGACCCGAGGATACCTCCTTCGAGGTCGCAAAGGACGGCCCGGTAGTAGTCGGGCTGCAGTTCGAGTCCGAGCACGTTGCCGTAGCGATTGTTGGTACGAAGCAGAACGGGGCGCCGGCCGCCTTGACTGGACGCATCACCCTGGGCAACCTCCTGGACGACGCCGAAATCGACAAGCTCGGCGACGATCGTTGAAACGGTGGATTTGTCGAGTCCCAGTTGCCGGGCAATTTCCACCCGACTGATCAGGGGCCGGAGCCAGATCGAACGCAGGATGCGCGACCGGTTCATGATCTTGTTTCGCTTGCCCGCTCTCTCCACCCGTGCTATACTCCAGTTGGTTGGTTTAAAAACCAACTGGTTCATTAAACCATGGGTTCGATGATACGTCAACTGAAAAATCAAATAAAACGAGTCACCGGAACCAACCGGCACGGGAGAAGCGAGATGACACACCAATGGGTAGACTTGGCGGGGGCGTGGGAACTACGTGAAGTCACGGACAAGAACGGTAATTCTCCCCCGTCGGAACGGTCCGGTCCGGCGGAACCGGTTGGCCCTGTACCGGTGGCCGTTCCAGGTGATACCCACTCGGCGCTTCTTGCGGCGGAGGTGATTCCGGATCCGTACTGGGGCGGGAACGAAATCGCCGTCCAGTGGGTCGGTGAACGAGATTGGAGCTTCACGCGGACCTTTGCGCTCGACGCCGATGACCTATCGGGGGACGCTCACTGTTACTTCCGCGCGGAGTCGCTCGATACCGTTGCGGCGGTAACGGTCAACGGTCACGTCGTAGCTGAGACGGACAACATGTTTGTCCCGGTGGACGTTGACATCACCGATGCCGTACGGGCCGGAGAGAACGAGATAGCCGTTCTCTTCCGATCCGCCGATCGCGAAGCGGCACGCCGCGCCGAATCTCTCCCCTACCCCGTTCCCCACCAAGTATACGACGTCCAGTCGATGCACAGGAACTTGGTGCGAAAAGTGCAATGCCACTCCGGGTGGGACTGGGGACCGGCACTGATGGTCGCCGGCATCTACGGTGAGGTGGGTGTTCTCGTGGCGGAAGGCCCGGTGATCACCGCCGCCTACGGGTATCCGCGTCGGGACGCGGATACCGGTGATCGCGACCGCTGGATTCTCCCCGTCACGGTTGAATACCGCGCCGCGGCGCCCTTTGAAGTGACGCTGGAGGTTTCGCTCTTCGACGGAGATCGGTCGGTAGCCGTGACGAGGCAGCCGGTCGCCGGCGGTTCAAACGGCGGAAGCCGCCACGTCGAGGCGAAACACCACGTCGAATTGACGGTGGAAAGCCCGTCCCTCTGGTGGCCCAACGGCTACGGCGAACAGCCGCTCTACCGCGTGAACGTGCGGCTCGGTGAGTATAAAACGACCTTTTCCGTCGGGTTCCGCACGATCCAACTGATCAACGAGGACGACGACACGGGACGATCCATGTACTTCCGCGTGAACGGCCGTGACCTCTGGGCCAAGGGAATGAACTGGATCCCCTCCGACTCACTCCCTCTCCGGCAGAGGGACGAGCGGTACGCTGAGCTGTTGGGTGCCTCCCGCGAGGCCAACATGAACATGGTGCGCGTCTGGGGTGGAGGACAGTACGAGCGACAGTCGTTCTACGACCTCTGCGATCAATTGGGCCTGCTTGTCTGGCAGGACTTTATGTTCTCCTGTTCCCTGTACCCCTCCACCGAGTGGTTTCTCGACTCCGTAGCCCTTGAGGCGGAGGCGCAGACAAAACGGTTGCTCTCACACCCTTCGATTGCGATCTGGTGCGGGAACAACGAGAATCTGGGCGCTCTTGGATGGTTTGACGTCTCCATCGCCAATCCCGGCCGTTACCTCATCGATTTCGACCGCCTCTACAACGGCGTGGTGGGCAAGGCGGTGCGACGCCTTGACCCGGGGCGACCCTTTTGGCCCAGCAGCCCCGCCGCGGGCGAAGGCGATTTCTCCGACAACTGGCACGACGACTCCTCCGGGGACATGCACTACTGGAGCGTCTGGCACGAAGGCAAGTCCTTTGACGGGTACTACGAGGTGACGCCGCGCTTCTGCTCGGAGTTCGGCTTCCAGTCGTTCCCCTCACTCCACTCGATTCGCACCTATGCGCCGGAATCGCACTTCAACCCCACGGCCCCCCTCCAGGAACACCACCAGCGCAGTCCCCGGGGAAACACGGTGGTGGCGGAGACGATGGCGCGCTACTTCCGCTTTCCCTTTGACTTCGCGGACTTCGTCTACATCAGCCAGGTACAGCAGGCGATGGCGATCCAGACCGCGGTGGACTACTGGCGTAGCCGGCGTCCCCATTCAATGGGCGCGCTCTACTGGCAGCTCAACGACGTGTGGCCCGTAGTCTCCTGGTCCTCCCTGGAATACGACGGCCGCTGGAAGCTGTTGCACTTCGCGGCGCGACGCTTCTTCGAGCCGGTGCGCGTTGTCGCCTACGTGAAGGACGAGCACTTTGTCTGCGTGGCGATCAACGACACGGACGCGGCGATATCCGGCGATGTAACGATCCGCTTTCTCGATTGGGCAGGAGGAGAAGTGGGGAGCACCAGGGCAAACATCACCGTAGCACCCGACTCGGCCGAGGCCGTATCGGCGATGGCCCTAGGCGACCTGCCGGCGGATCCCACCGGCGCGTTTGCGGTTGTAGAGTGGTCCGACGTTGCACGAACCTGGACATTCCTGACCGAGCCGAAACGGTGCGAGCTGATTCAGCCGCGCCTGATCGTGACCGCGGCGGCGGGAAGCGACGGTGACCACGCCCGGGTGACCATATCCGCGGAGGACGCCCCGGCGTTCTGGACGACGGTGGAGAGTACCAAGGCGGAACACCGTTTCTCGGAGAACGGATTTCTCCTGCTCCCCGGGGAACGACGGGATATCGACGTCTCCCTCGGCGGCGTGAGCCTGGACACGGCGGACCTCACGGTCCGACACCTACGGAGCACCTACTAAGCGGAGGGATACACGATGTCGACCTTGAACCAACTCGCAAACCAAATGATCCCTGTGCCGCAAAATGTAACCGGCGATAGCGGTGGGACCTGGACGGTACCGGAGGCATTCGCCCGGGACCTCGCCGGCTACCGGCTGGGAGATGCGCCGCCGGCGCCGCTACGGTTTGACGAGTCCGTCGCGGTTAAGCCTACCCCGACGACGGGTCCGATCCCCGTCGCCGACCAGTCGTATCGACTCGTCATCGACGACGAGGGCCCCCTCGTGGCTGCGGAAAGCGAGTTGGGCCGCCTCTACGCCGTTCAAACGCTCCGGCAACTGCTTTTTGTCGGTGACGGTCGGTCGCTGCCGTACGGAACGATCGACGACGTCCCCTCGCTCGCACTCCGGGGCTACATGATCGACGTAAGCCGGGACCGCGTTCCCACGCGGGAGACGTTACTCCGCTACCTGGACCTGCTCCTGTTGATAAAGGTGAATCACTTCGAACTCTACACGGAGCATACCTTCGCGTATGTGGAACACCACGCGGTCTGGGAGGATTGGTCCCCAATCACGGCCGAGGATGTGCGTTGGCTCGACTCGGAGGCGCGCCGGCGCGGCATTGAACTGGTCCCGAACCAGAACTCATTTGGCCATTTGCGGCGTTGGCTGGAACAACCGGCCTACACGCACCTGGCGGAGACACCGGACGGGTTTACTTCTCCCTGGGGACAACGCTTCACGCACCCCTTCTCGCTGGCCCCGACCGTGCCGGAGACGCAGGACTTCCTGGCGGGACTCTACGACGAGTTACTTCCGAACTTCACGTCGAACCTTTTCAACGTGGGATTGGACGAAACCTTTGACCTTGGGCAGGGACGCAGCGCCGGGGCGTGCGACACGCGCGGAACGGGGCAGGTCTACGTTGAGTTTTTACGCGACGTTCACAAACTCGTCTCCACTCGGGGCAAACGGATGCTCTTCTACGGCGATATCATCCAAAACCATCCGGAGGTGATCCAGGAGGTGCCCACCGATTCCATCGCCATCGAGTGGTGGTACGAAGCGCGCAACGAATTCGATGCCCACTGCCGCCGTCTTCGCGATGCGGGTCTGCAGTTCATCGTTGCACCGGGAACGTCGAGCTGGAACAGCCTTACCGGCCGATACGACAACGCCGTGGCAAACGTGCGGGCCGCCGTCTCCGCGGCGGTCGACCACGGTGCGCTGGGCATACTCATGACCGACTGGGGCGACAACGGTCACGTACAGCCCTACCCGCTGCAACTGCCACCGCTTGTGTTCTCCGCGGGACTGGCCTGGAATCCCCTGGAGAACGACGATGACCGGCTTCCCTTTGCGTTCCTCGCTTTGGCGCCGGGCGGCCTGGAGGACTCGCGACTCGCGGAGGCGTTGGAACGATTGGGCCGGATCCATGCGAAGCTGGGGCCGGACGCCCACAACAACACGCTCTTCGGGGTGAGCCTGCTCACCTTTGACGTCGATGAGTACCACCGGCAGCTCACGGAGCACACCTTCGACGACGCCTGGGTCAGGTCGGAACTTACAGCGGCCCGGGAGCTTGCCCATGCGGCCAAAGCGACGGGAGGCAACGCAACCGAACGAGCATTGCTAACCGCCGAGATCGAACTCGCCGCGGACCTGGCCGAGTTTGCCCTGGACCTCATACCGATCCATCGGGGCGTCGCCGCCGACCAGGGCGTGTCCGATTTCGAATCGCTCCAACGGCGCGCCGCGGACCTGGAAGCGGAACATCGACGCCAGTGGCTCCGTCGCTTCCGCCGGGGCGGGCTGGATGACAGTTCGACGTATCTCTGGAAGGCCCTGCGCGCCCTGGAAGCGCGGGCGCGCAGGGAAAGCACGAAGCAATGAACGACGACGCCACGGCGGTACACACTGCCCGCGCCGGTACGTACACTCCGATCGCTGGACGAGCGCTTCCGTTCGTCGCCGGCGGACCGTTCCATTGGTGACGATGTTCGGTCACGCAGCGCCCACGCTGGTCAACGATCGCTCCGGCCTCTCGCCGTTCCTCGACGACCTGTATCGGTCGGACCGTGTTGCCGTGGACATGGAGTTCAGCAACGATACTACGCGGATACTACTGATGCAGTTCGCCACGGCAGAGCGCGTCTACCTGTTGGATCCGTTGGCGGTACGCGACCTGACGCCGGTTTTTGCCTGGCTCTCGGACCCTTCGGAAGCGAAGATTTTCCACTCCGGGCAAGACGACACCCGCCTGGTAGCGCGGCAATACGACGTGGCGGTGCGGGGCGTCATAGACACGCAAGTCTACGCATCCTTTTGCGGGTACCGCTATCCCTCGGGACTGGCGGCGCTCCTCGAAACGGTCCTTGGAGTTTCGATGAGCAAGGCGCAGCAGCGCTCCGATTGGAGCGCCCGGCCCCTTTCAAAAGCACAGGTGGCGTACGCGGCGGAAGACGTTGTCCACCTGCACGCTCTCATCGCCCATTTCGAGGAGCGCCTATCCGGCACACCCAAATCGGAGTGGGCCGCGGAAGAGTCGCGGCGAGTGGTGGAGGCACGAACCGCGTTTTCCCACCCCGAGGCGGCCGATTGGCGCTTCCTGGACGACTACCGCGATACTCCCGAGATGACGTTGGTCGCCCTGCGCCTCCTGGACTGGAGCCGGACGTTGCAGCTACCCCGGGGGGGCGGCAAAAAACGCAAGGCTCGTCCCCGCGACCTGGAGCGGATTCTCCACCGGATCGGGGCGGGAAACGGCCTGGCCACGGGGACGCGGGACGCCCCCAACTGGCTCACGGGCGAACACGTTGCGGCGATTCAGGCGATGCGGGAGACCCCCGCGACCCCGGAGGAGTCGGCACGCCTAAAGCGCCTGCCGCCGCCGGGACCGCCCGCGGCGGAGAGGAACGCCCGTGTGTCACGGCTCCAGGCGTTCGTGGAGGAACGGTGCACCGAGCACACCATTGATGCGGCACTGGTCGCAACAAAAGGAGCCGTGGAAGACCTTGTGCGTTTCGGCGACGCCGCGGAATCGATTCTGACGCGGGGCTGGCGCAGTGACCTGCTCGGGAGTGTGCGCTACCCGCCGGGACCATGAGCTTCCTGAACGACTGGGGCGGCCCGATCGGGCGGTTTCTCATTCCTAGCGGGGACAAACGGAAGTTGACCCCTGAGGCATGAAGGAGATCACTTTTCGAGAGAAAGAGCGTGCCCGCTGGGCGGAGACGTTCCCTGACGCAGGGATCGCGCGCTTTCCCGACGTGGGCCATTTTGTTGCAGACGAAGCCGGTGAGGAGCTGATTCGGGAGATGGAATCGATCGAATAAGCGGACTTCCGCTCCCGGCGTCCTCTACTTACCCTTCCCGCTCATAAGACGCACCCCGGATAGCTCCTTTGTCGAGAGGCGGACACCGCCGGCGCGCGCACTCTTCACCAGATAGTCCGCCACGGGGAAGTCCTCTTCGAGTTTCTGCATGCGCGGCTTTTTCTTGTATTTCAAACGGACCACCGCCGTTTCGTTCGTGGTGAGAACCATGGGCTTGGCGTTCTCGGGTACAAGGGAATACTCCTTCTCCAGGATGAAGCCCTCGATACGGAAGCGCTTGAGGTAGGAGTTGCCCTCCTTGTCGCGATACACCAGCGTGAAGACGAGCTTCACCAGCTCCTCCTTGTCCGCCAGGCCCGCAAAAAAGAGCCCCTTTCCAACGAAGAGCTTCTCCGGCGCATTGATGACGCGGTAGATCGCGCGGCCGTCGATTACCAGCAGGCGATCATAGGAGGAAACGTTGGCGAGTTCCTTCCCCTCGTCCAGGGCGTGGCCCAGGTAGCCGTTGTCACGGTCGTAGCGCAGCACCAGGTTGCGTGTAGCCGCCTCCCGAACGTCCACTTTCTGGAAGCTCTGGATCGTGGTGCGCCGCTCCCACTGCTCCCGGCGCCCCTCGATCACTCCTTCGAGAAACGCAATCGCGTACTTCACGATGTTCGTTAGGTGCTTCTTGATCTCGCCCAGGCGCGCCTTGATTTCCTCCACCTCCTTGCGCGCCCGCTCGATGTCGTAAAGAGAGATGCGCCGAATGGGGATCTTCAGGAGGCGTTCCACGTCCTCCGGCGTTACATCGCGAATGAGTTCCTTCCTGAACGGAACAAAACCGTTTAGGACGGCCCCCGTCACGCCCTCCTGCGTTCGCTGCTCCTCGATCACCTTGTAGATACGTTCCTCCACGAAGATACGCTCCAGGGTGCGCATGTGGAGTCGATCCGTGAGCGCCTCGCGCTCGTGCTTCAGCTCCGCGCGAAGCAAAGCCACCAGACGCTCCGCGTGGTACTCAACCACCTCGTGGACGGTGAGCGAAACGGGTTTGTCGCCCTTTATAACGAGCAGGTTGGTGGAAATCGACTGCTCGCAGTCGGTAAAGGCGTAGAGGGCGTCCACGACATCCTGCGTATAGACGCCGCGGGGCAGTTTTACCTCAATCTCGACGTTTTCCGTGGTGAAATCGCTGATGCCGGCGATTTTGACCTTACCGCGGCGGGCGGCGTTTTCGATACTCGTCATGAGACCGTCGGTAGTGGTGCCGAAGGGGATCTCGCGAATCACGATGCGCTTTTCGTCGCTCGTGTCGAGCCGTGCCCGAACCAGGACCTTTCCCTGCCCGTCGGCGTAGCCCGAGACGTCCACAAACCCGCCCCCGGGAAAATCGGGATACAGTTCCCATTCGTCACCGCGAAGCTGCGCCTGGACGGCCCGTACCACCTCCACAAAGTTGTGCGGCAGGATTCTCGTTGACATGCCGACCGCGATCCCCTCTGCACCAAGGACGAGGGCCAGCGGCACCTTGGCCGGGAACGATACCGGCTCCCGGTTCCGCCCGTCGTAGCTGTCGACGTACTCCGTGAGCTCCGGACGATAGAGGATCTCCCGGGCGATCGGATCAATACGGCACTCGATATACCGGGCGGCGCTCGCCTCGTCACCGGTGAGGATGTTCCCGAAGTTCCCCTGTTTGTCGATAAAGAGGTCCTTGTTGGCCAGGACCACCAGGGCACTGAAGATGCTCTGGTCACCGTGGGGATGGTACTTCATGCAGTGACCGACGACGTTGGCAACCTTATGGAACTTGCCGTCGTCGATCTCGAGCAGCGAGTGGAGAATACGCCGCTGCACCGGTTTGAGACCGTCGTCCAGGTCGGGGATCGCCCGGTCCTTGATGACGTAACTGGCGTACTCCAGGAAGTTCCGGGTAAAGAGCGTCTTTGCGTAGGCCATCAGATCAGGTTCTCCATGATGTACGTACGGCGCTCAGGGGTGTTCTTCCCCATGTAGAACTCCAGCGTCTCCTGGATCTGCTTGATCGATTTTACGTTGACCGGCACCAAGCGTATCTCCTCACCGATAAACTGACCGAACTCGCGGGGGCTGATCTCCCCGAGTCCCTTGAAGCGCGTGATCTCCGCCCCTTTGAGCACCTCCAGCGCCTCGTCCCGTTCACCGTTGTTGTAGCAGTAGCGCGTCTCGCGCTTGTTCCGGACGCGGAAGAGCGGTGTCTCAAGGATGTAGATACGGCCCGAAACGACGAGTTCTTCGAAGAACTGCAGGAAGAAGGTGAGCAAGAGGTTCCGGATATGAAAACCGTCGTGGTCCGCGTCCGTGGCGATAACGATTCGCTCGTAGCGCAGGTTCTCCACATTCTCTTCAATTCCCAAGGCCATCATCATGTTGTAGAGCTCTTCGTTGCGGTAGATCTCGCTGTGCTTGCGGGCAAACATGTTCTGCGGTTTGCCCCGGAGGCTGAATATCGCCTGGGTGTAGACGTCCCGGGCGCTCACCATGCTGCCCGTAGCGGAGTTCCCCTCGGTAACAAAAATCGTGCTCTCCCCGGCGCGTTTGTGGCCGTCACCGCGGTGGTGTTTGCAGTCCTTGAGCTTGGGTATCTTGAGCGAAATGCGTTTCGCCGCCTCCCGCGCCTCTTTTCGAACGGCGTTGAGTTCTTTCCGGAGCTTCTCGTTCTGGGAGATCTTTGTGGCGAGCTTCTTCGCCTCCGTTTCGTTCTTGTGGAGCCAATCCTCGACGGCGTCCTTGGTCTCCTGCACGATCCAGCCGCGGATCTCGGTGTTGCCCAGTTTGTTCTTGGTTTGGCTCTCAAAGACGGGATCCTTCAAACGGATCGCGACCGCGCCGGCGATTCCCTCACGGACGTCGGCACCGGTATAGGACTTCTTGTAGAACTCGTTCACGCCTTTGAGGATTCCCTCGCGAAAGGCGCTCTGGTGCGTCCCGCCGTCGGAGGTGTACTGGCCGTTCACAAAGCTGAAGTACGTCTCGCCGTAGTTGGTGGTGTGCGTAAAGGCGAACTCGACACGATCCCCCCGGTGGTGTGCGATCTCGTACATCGCGCCGTCCCCTACTTCCGCGTCCAGCAGATCCCGGAGGCCGCCCTCGGATTTGAAGCGCGCGCCGTTGAAGAGAAGGGTGAGCCCCGAGTTGAGGTAGGCGTAGTTCCACAGGCGTTGTTCGATAAACTCCAGGTTGAAATCGAACTCCCCAAAAATTTCCGGATCCGGTTCGAACTCGACGAAGGTGCCGTTCTTCTCGCTCGGCTTTTTTCCCTTCTTGTTCTTCTTGAGTTCCCCCCGGGCGAACTCCGCCTCCGCGAAGGCCCCGTCCCGATAGCTCGCCACGTAGAACCGCGTGGAAAGCGCGTTGACCGCCTTGGTGCCCACGCCGTTGAGCCCCACGCTGAACTGAAAAACGTCGTCGTTGTACTTGGCGCCGGTGTTGATAATGCTCACCGCGTCGACAAGCTTCCCCAAGGGAATACCGCGGCCGAAGTCGCGGACCTTCAGGATACCGTTCTTCGTGAGTTCCACCTCGATACGCTTCCCGTGACCCATGATGTACTCGTCGATAGCGTTATCGATCACTTCCTTGAGCAGCACGTAGATGCCGTCATCGAAGTTGCTGCCGTCACCCAGACGGCCGATATACATCCCCGTTCTGAGGCGGATATGCTCCAACGAGCTGAGTGTTTTGATCGAGTTTTCGTCATATCGCGCCATGGGTCCATCCTATCGGAATCGAGGCAACATGTCGCGCGAACGCGTTCCGGTCACGCATCGGGTGCCTCTGCCGCGTCCGCCAGGGCGAGTCCGGGAACACCATCGAAATGCCGCCGGTTGACGGTGAGCACGGGGAGCCTGAGGTGCAGCGCGGTCGCCGCCACGAGCAGATCTTCATTGTCGATTGTACGCCCGGCGCCGCGGAGGGCGGTCAAGAGTTCCGCCGCGGTACCGGCGACTCGTTCGTCCAGCGCCGCGACGGTGCTCAGCGCGACCAACCGCCGGCGCTGATGCAGGTGCACCGCGTCCTTTACGCCGGTTAGGAGTTCAAAGACGCAGATCGAAGGGACCACAGCCTCCCCCGCCTCCAAGAGGTGCGCCACCGTCTCGCCGGGCACCTCCAGGCGGAGAAAGGCGATCAGCGCCGAGGTATCGACGATCGTCTTCACCGGCCCGTCCGCCAGGAGTCGCGCGTGGAGGCAGCGTCGCCGAGGTCCACGCTCAATCCGACGTCGGAACCGAAGAGATCGTGCACTTCCCGCACCCGCTCCGCCCGCTCCTCGCCCGCGAAGTAGGCGCGGAGTGCCGCCTCGACAATCGAGGAATAGCCCCGTACGCCGGTTCGTGCCGCTTCCACAACGAGCCGTTGGCGCAGATCATCCGGAATTTCGATCGTTGTTCTCACATCTTTAAATATGCATGCCCATGCATGCATGTGTCAAGAATCTGATGTCAGGCAAAGGGATTCACAACCCTCACGTCACCGTATATGCGGTCGTGCTGCAAATCTTCGGACAAGAGCTGGGCACACCCCGCAGCTTGCGCCGTGGAAACGATTTGTGCATCCCAATAGGAGATCCGGTACTCCTCCTGGATCCGGATCGCGTCGACAACGACGCCGTGATCCACCGGTACGATCCGAAACGCAGAGAAGAGCGCCATTTCGTGCAGGGCAATTGCTCGTTCCAGCGGGCGCGCAAGCTTTTGCGTGACGGTCACCCAGAACTCTCCGAGAACCTGAGACGACACAACGCCCTCGTCGCCCGTCATCAGGCGACGGATGGTTGTACGGGCGATGTCGCGTTTGGCAGGCTCGTCGGTGTCGTTCGCGTACACGAGGATGTTGGTGTCGACGAAAACGGGATTACCGCTCATGGAGGCGTTCCCGGGGCGGCCGTTCCCCTCCGGTACCGGCGGAACTCCGCGCAAAGAGCGCATCCAACTCGTCGGCGATGATCGTCCTGCGCGCTTCGTCCCGTTCAACGAGTTCCCGCAGATGGCGACGGATCAACTCGGTGAGCGAAACATCGCTATCGATCGCAAGTTTCCGTGCCCGCTTGAGGAGTTGGTCGTCAATCTGCATGGTGAGATTCGCCACGTATTACGTGTATCACATAATGTGTTGTCTGTCAACGATTGGATAAACGACTGCCTGCGGCTCCGGTTCAAAGCGGAGGGATTAGCACATCAATTGCGTTTTTTTGGAAAGCAACTGACGCAAAAAAGGAACGTCGAGCTCAAGGCAACATGTTGGAGCTGGAGTCGCTTGACAGGCGGAGAACGGCGAATCAGAAATCTGTCGACGAAGAGAAATGGGTGACTGCTTTTTGGTATTCGGTCGGTGTGTAGCCAGTGTGCTTTCTGAATATCCTGGAGAAGTACCTGACATCCTCATAGCCGACCTTCTTGGACACCATGAAAACCTTGAGTGTTGGGTTGTGGAGGTGTTCCTTCGCCTTTCTGATCCGCAAGCCATTGAGATACTTGATGTAGTTCACGCCGACTTCTACTTTGAACCTGTTTGAAAGGTAACTGGCGGTCAAGCGGTTTGCCTCCGCAATGCCGTTGAGAGAGAGCGTGAAATCTGAGTAGTTCGCATTGATGTCGATCAGCACTCTTTGAATTACTGGCGACAAATGACTCTTGCTGGGGTTCCTTACCGTTTCGCCCGCGCGGGAAATGGTCTTTTTTACGTACTCAACGATCTCGGTTTCGTGACGCAGAACCGCGATGTCTTTGACGGGGTCGTTTCGGAGCAACGTGATCAGGCCGAAGCTTCTGAGCGCAAGCTCGGAGACGTTGAGACAGAGCTCGATACAAAACCTCGAAATGAAACAATACGAAAGATCGTGGGATCGACAAGCATCGATAGCTATATCGAATCTATCGACGGCTTCGTCCACCTCGCCGAGTTCGAGGTGCTCAATGATCTCGCTCTGGATCGTACGGATAGCCGATGCGTGATAGCTCGTATAAAGCTCCCATTCGGTCTCGTCCAGAACTGGAAACTGCACGCTCGAGTTGTCTCTCAGTATTTTGTCTCTGACCTTGCCGAGCGTGACGTGTATCCGATCGAGATCCAGCGGTTTCAAAATGTAGTCCTGTACAATTCCGCTTCTAACGGCAGCCTGCGCGTAGCTAAAATCGCTGAATCCACTAATCAGTATGACCAGCGGTGCACCGGGCAGTCCATCCAGTCGTTCCAGCAATCTCATGCCGTCCAACACGGGCATGTGGATATCGGTTATCAGCAAGTCCACTCGATTGTTTTCGATGTAGTCATACGCAATCTGACCGTTCTCGGCCGTAGCGCTCACGTCCATGTCATAGGAATCCCAATCGACGTGCTGGGTCAGGCCGTCACGAACGATCCGTTCGTCATCGGCTATCAAGACACTAAGCTGGTTCATCGCAGGTTCCCTTGGTCAGTAACTTGGTAGCGATAGATATTGTCGCGATCGTTCGATCATTCTTGACCGAGAAGACGATGGCGCTCGCCTTTCCGAAGCTCTTGACCAACCGATCGTTGACATTTCTCAGGCCATAACTTTGCAACTTGTCGCCGTCGTTCGCTGCCAAAATCCGCCTGATCTTGTCAAGATCGATCGTGCCCCCATCGTTCATGACTTGCAGTACGACGTGATCTTCAATCAAGTCAACGACGATGCTGATGTGACCGCATTCCCCACCATCCTTGAATCCATGGACGATGGCGTTCTCGACCAGCGGTTGGATTATCAGTTTGATAATCCGGTAATCCAGTGCCTCGTTGTTGCATTGAATCGAAGTCGTAAACTTGTTGTCATACCTGATTTCTTGAATTCCTACGTAGTTTCTGACTTGCTCCAACTCGTCGCGAATCGAAATGTAGTTGTCTCCCTTGTTGAGCGAGTACCTCATCATGGACGCGAGAGACATCACCATGTACCTGATATCCTCGGCTTTGTACGCCATGCTCATCCATGCAATCGAATCGAGCGTGTTGTACAGGAAATGGGGGTTAATCTGCTGTTGCAGTGCCAGGAGTTCGGCCTCTTTCTCATTGATCTGTGCAACGTACACTTCGTCGATCAAGCTGTTGATGCGTCGAATCATGTAATTGAACTGCCTGTAAAGGAGACGTGTTTCGTTTCCCAAATATGGTTCGATTTCAATCTCCCGTATCTTGCCACTTTCGACTTTGGACATCGCTCGCGCCAGATTGCTGATCGGGCGCGTGATCCAGACGGAAAAAAACATCGATACGACAAGAAGAAAAACAACAACGGTGGTACCTACAATCAGGAACGTCTTCCTGATATCGCGGCTCCTCTCCAGAAGTTCGTTCTCCTCGATAACACCCAGCAGTTTCCAGTTCAGGCTCGGCACGTTGGTGTTGATAAAAACGTACTCTTCCCGTATCCACCAGGTTTTGTCGGAGGACAGTAGGTCGTTGTTACGAAGTCCATGGGTGTTTTCGTAGGGCAGTATGATTTCCCCGTACTCATCAACGAGATAGGGTGCATTGGAATCTTCGAGGCGAATCCGGTAAAAGAGCGGCAACAGGGCGTCTGTCTTTATGTTCAACGCGACGATTGCCAACTCGTTGGGCCAGTTCGGCACACTTCGAGCCAACATCGCGATACGAATGTACGGCGTCGTGTCGATCATGCAGGTTTTGACTACGAATGCACCGTCATTCACTATCACATCCGCCATCCACGGCTCCGCATCTATCTCGATGTATCTGCCGTCGGATTCACTGTAGTCGTAGATTTCGGACACGGCATATGGGTAAATGTCCAGTACCCCCCCGCCCCCACTGATGCTGTTTCGGTGAGTCCAATTGGATTCGACGTACTTCTCGATGTTCTCGATCGATGTTCGCCCATTGTGGAATTCAGCAAGCCGGGACTGAACGTGTGGGTCGATCGCGATGTTGAGGACGGCGTCCTTGCTCCTCTTGATGAAGTCTTCAAGGAGAGCGGCACCGTTTTCGAGAACCAGTTGGTTCGAATAGACTAGCTGGTTTTTCAACGTGGTACTGATTGTGCTGAACACCAGCAGACCAATGACAGCGAGGGCCGCCACAATGATCACGATATTGGATGCAACCAACTTCTTAAGCTGCAATACCGACTCCCATACGGAACAGTACTGTACACGGTCCTCGCCCATAGACATAGATAACGCGCTGATTTCGGGCAAGTATCGGGTAGAATCCCTCTCCGTGTGGTGTCAGCGGCGAACAGGAAGATCACAATTCGACCGCTCCGGCTACAACGGGGCGGATCAGTCGTTGCGCCGAAAAAAAGTCCACCAGTTAGAATAATTGTCCAATTGCGAAGTTCGAAATTCGACCCCTAAAATGTAGGTTGGATGTGGGACCGGACATCAGTAATCCAACGCTCACAACACTAAATCCAAGGAGGATAGAAATGTCTATTCGAAAACTGCCCGTTCTTGTCATGATCGTTTCCCTGCTGTTGGTATCGGCGACGATCTGGGCCGGGGGCCAAAACGAGGCCGATGGCGCCCAAGCCGACGGTTCCGCTCCAATCAAAATCGGTGTGGCGGCTCCGATCACAGGAAACTGGGCTGAATACGGCCTGGGGTTCGAGGTTGCGACCGCGATGGCGGCCGAAGAGATCAACGCGGCGGGCGGCATCAACGGGAGGTCTGTCGAATTGGTAGTAATGGACTCAAAGGGTGATGCCAAAGAAGCGACCGCGATTGCCCGCCAATTCTCAGATGACGACGATATCCTCGCCGTTGTGGGTGACTTCTCAAGTACATGCTGCATGGCCGCCGCCCCCATTTACGAGGAAGCCGGGCTCGTTCAGATTTCGCCGACCGCCTCGAATCCGAACTACGCGGGGTTAAACGAGTACATGTTCGGAGTTATGGGTGTCCAAAGTGCGGAAGGGCCGTTCGTCGGTGAGTATCTCCTGGGTAATTACGTTGGTGCCGAAAGAGTTGCCGTCGTATACCTCAACAACGACTGGGGCGTTGCGGCGAAAACGTTCCTGATCGAAACGGCCAAAGAGATCGGCATTGATGTCGTTGCCGAGGAAAATCACGTTGACGGAGAAAAGGACTTCACCGCTCTGTTGACCAAGATCCAACAGTCCAATCCCGATACGATCTGCCTCGTCACCTTCTACAACGAGTGTGCGATAATCGCAAACCAGGTTGCCCAGATGAACTGGGATGTCCAACTGACCGCCCTCGGCCCCGGTGCTTCCGAGCAGATCATTGAACTTGGAGGTGCGAACGTAGAGGGCTTCCTGACGAGTACTCCGTTCTTTGCGACAAACGACGGCGTATCACGCGCGTCGGCATTCAAGACAGATTTCGAATCGAGGGCGGGATTCACCCTGAACGTCCACTCTGCATGTGCCTACGACGCTCTGAACATGGTCGCCGAGGCGATGAGAAACAGCGATGTGCTTTCCCGCGAAAGCGTTCGCGATGAGCTTGCCGGGATGAAGGGCTTTGAGGGAGTGACCGGACCGATAGAGTTCCAACCTGCCGGTGATATCGTCAGAAAATACCTCATTGTCGGGATAGAAGATGGGAAATGGGTTCAGATGACAGACTACAGCTACGCGGAGTAGGCGCGTAGGCGTCATCCGCTGCGACGACGCGGCCGTCGGAGTCGACGGTCGCGTTGTTCAATCCTTTACCTATGACTTCAGTGGTTGTGCTACTCTGGGTTAACCGCGTATTTCAGTAAAAGCCAACAGAAATCAGGGAGATCGATCTTGTACGTTTTGCAGCAGTTGGTGAATGGAATCTGTCAAGGATCCATCTATGCCTTGATGGCAATAGGCTATGCGTTGATATTCGGCGTCGTCGGCCTCGTCACCTTTACCTACGGCGAAATCATAATGTTGGGGGCGTTTTCCGCCTTCTACTATTTCATCGTGTTTGGCGACAACCTCATTTTGTCTCTTCTTTGCGGATTTGTTGTCGCGGGATTGGTGGGGATCGTTGTTCACAAAGTATGCTATCAGCGATTCCTGGATGCTCCGAGGTATATATCGCTCATTGCCACAATTGGTATGAGCATGTTTATTAAAAACCTCGCCATCATCGTCTTCGGCAGTACGATGAAAGGGCTGCCTCTCTTCTTCGAGGGCCAGAATCTGGTAATCGCGGAACGGACAATCGACGGCGTAAGACAGCAACTCTCACTCACCTACCTCCAGGTCGTTGTGATTGTCACCGTGGTTGTGCTCTCGATCGCGTTGACGCTCTTTCTGAACAAAACGCGGATCGGTATGCGGTTGCGGGCCGTGAGCCAGGACAGAAAAGCAGCAGCGCTGGTTGGCGTCAATGTGAAGAACACAACGCTGCTGGGCAACTGCATCGGGTGCGGGTTCGGCGGGATCGCGGGTATTCTACTCGGTCTCTACTACAATTCAATAATCCCGACTATGGGCGGTGTTGCCGGATTGAAGGCGTTTTCAGCGGTCGTGATCGGCGGATTGTCCAATATCGCCGGGGCGGCTATCGGGGGAATATCCATTGGAATAGTCGAAAACCTCGGCATCGCCTTTATTCCGAACGGATCAGGCTACCGTGATGTGTACGCTTTTCTCTTTTTGATCATTGCCCTGGTCATAAAACCTGAGGGTCTGTTTTCGAGACGAACCGGTACCGTCTGATGAAACTGACAAACAAGATCAAGGCGTCACACGCACGCGACTATCGGTCTGTTCTGTTTGTTTTGGCCGCCGCCGCGCTTATCGTGGCGCCGATAATCATTGACGCTACGGTTCACAAATCGAGCTATGTCATCGACATAATGGTCAGAATCCTGTTCTACGTGATCTTCGCGTCGTCTCTGAATGTGATAAACGGCTACTCCGGACAGTTCAACATCGGACACGCCGGATTCATGCTCATCGGATCCTACACCGGCGCGTTGCTATCGACAAAACTGGGCATGGGAGGGGTCTGGTATTGGGTCGCGATCCCGATATCGGGCATTTTCACGGCCATTGCCGGATTTCTCGTTTCGCTCCCGACGTTGAAACTACGAGGGATATACCTCGCAATTGTCACTCTGGGGTTCAGTGAGATTATCAGATTGATAGCAATGAACTGGACCGCGGTGACAAACGGGCCGATGGGTGTGAAGAACATACCGAAGATCTGGCTATTCGGTTTGAGGAAAACCTCGTCCCCGATGGTTATCTACTACATCGTTCTTGTCTTCGTTGTTCTCTGCCTCTACTCGACGTACAAGATCATCAATTCGCGCGTCGGACGAGCGTGGATGAGTATTCGGGAAGACAGCACCGCTTCTCAGTCGCTGGGCATCAACGTCAACAGATACAAGGCCTTCAATTTTATGCTTGGCGCGTTCTGGGCCGGTGTGGGCGGCGCGCTGATGGCGATTTACTACCGGTTCATTTCCGCGGATATGTTTGTCCTGGATGAAGGTTTTAACGTTTTGGCGATGGTGATCCTGGGTGGACAAGGCACGCTTGTCGGACCCGTTCTCGGTGCCGTCATCGTGAACCTCATCACAGAGTTTTTCAGATTCGCCGATGAATACCGACTCGTACTGTATGGTCTTCTCATCATTCTGACGATGTGGCTGAGGCCGCAAGGATTGGCCGGTGCAACAAACACCGTTCTGGCCGGCCAGGCCATTACCCAAGACTCGAGCAAGAAGACGGCCGTAGACGACGGAGCGGACGCATGAGCACGATTCTTGAGAGCGTGGACGTTTCAAAGCACTTCGGAGGCGTTAAAGCGGTAAATCACGTCGACATGAAGATCGAGAAGGGAGATATCTTCGGCATAATCGGTCCGAACGGTGCGGGCAAAACGACCTTCTTCAACGTCTGTAACGGTGCGATTCCCGCCACCGAAGGCAAAGTCTATTTCAACGGTGAACTCGTAACCGGCATGTCATTATCGCAGATAGCTTCACGAGGCATGGCAAGAACATTTCAGAACATCAAGCTCTTCAACTACATGACGGTCCTCGAGAACGTCAAGACCGGTTTCCATATGCACACGCGAACAAACATGTTCGACGCGGTCTTTACTACAAAGAGGTTCAAGAGGGACGAGGAGTACATCGTTGAAGAGGGAAAGAAGATCATCGAGAGGGTCGGATTGACCAAGTTCACGAATGTCCGGGCGGGCAATCTGGCGTATGGAATCCAGAGGCGCGTTGAAATCGCACGGGCGTTGGCGACTCAACCGGAGATTTTGCTCCTTGATGAACCGGCAGCGGGTATGAACCCCAATGAAACCCAGGAACTCCTGGAGTTTGTGATTGCGCTGAACCGTGACGGCTACACCGTCGTCGTTATCGAACACGATATGAAGTTCGTCATGAACCTATGCAGAAACATCCTGGTTCTCAACTTCGGCACCAAGATCAGCGAAGGGTCCGCCGAGTACGTGAAGAACGATCCGAAGGTTCATGAAGCCTATTTTGGTAAAGGCGCCACGTTGTAGGTGAGATCGTCAGAATGATACTAAAAATCGAAAACCTGGTTGTGAATTACGGCTACATCTCGGCGTTGCGGGGAATCAGTATAGAGGTGGATGCCGGCGAGGTCGTGACTCTGATAGGCGGCAACGGCGCCGGAAAAACGACCACGCTTATGTCGATTTCCGGCCTCACAAAAATCGATTCAGGGACGATCTCTTACCACGGACAGGACATGTCGTCTCTCAACTCCGACAAGATCGTAAAGATGGGTATCGCCCACGTTCCGGAGGGGCGAAACATCTTCCCGAAACTGTCTGTCGAAGAAAATCTCAAAATGGGTTGTGTTTCTCAGAGTCGTATTTCGAATACGGTCATCCAGGAGCGGTTGGCGCAGCAGTATCAACTGTTCCCGCGTCTTCGCGAGCGCAGGAAGCAAATGGGGGGCACGCTCTCCGGAGGCGAACAGCAGATGTTAGCCATTGGGAGAGGACTGATGTCAGATCCGGAATTGTTGATGCTCGATGAACCGTCTTTGGGACTGGCACCAATCATCATCGATGAGATTTTCGAACTGATTTCAGGGATCAAAAACGAAACGGACAAGACGGTACTGTTGATTGAACAAAACGCAGTAATGGCACTCGGCGTTGCCGACCGCGGGTACGTACTGCAGAACGGTGAGATCGTTCTCAGCGGCACCGGAGAGGAACTGCTCCACGATGAAGATGTCAGAAAAGCATATCTCGGCGGCTAATCGCACCACGACAAGCGGCGCAAGCGTCTCCCGTTCGAATCGGTGTGCACGAGGGTCACGATCCGAGGTAACAACAATGGCGCAGGAGCTGCCGAAACCGTTCGCCCTTCAGACAACAACCAACAAATCCGAGAAACGAGGAGTCAAACTGTGAAGAAAAAAGAACGCATCGATACGATTCTGGCAGGAAAGAAGCCCGATCGGACGCCGTTTACCTTCTGGTATCACTTCGGCAACCAGTGTGGTTCCGGTGATTCCTTTGCAGACTCGGTCATCGATTTCTACAACTACTTCGGCGTGGATTTATTGAAGGTCATGAACGACTATCACTATCCCTATCCCGAAGGATTTGATGTGGTAAAGGACGCCGAAGGTCTCAAAAAGGTCGGCTATGCGACGCTTCACGATGGTACCGTGTTCGAGCAGATCATAGCGATTGAGAAGATTGCCGACGCCATCGGCGACGAAGTATACATCGTGGACACGATGTTCGATCCCTGGCAGCAACTGGCTCGACACATCTGCGGCGAGTACCTGCGTGACTTGGCGAAAACTGCCGAGACCGAACTCCTTGGCGCACTCGACAGGCTGACTGACTACTGCATCGAGTACACCAAAGCGACGGTGGACGCTGGTGCAGCGGGCGTCTTCCTCGCCATTCAGGCGAGCGATCAGCTCGTTCCCGGGGGATACGAAACATTCAGGAAGTTCATCAGACCCCAGGCCATTCGCATATTGAACGCCATAAAGGACGTTTCGAAGTTCAATATCCTGCATATGTGCGGCCAGGAGATCTACACCGAAGGCATTGAGGATTTCCCCGCGGATGTGCTTTCCTTCGCGGATCGAAGCGAAACGAACCCTTCACTTCAGCAGGTTAAGGAGATGACCGGCAAGATAGTAATGGGCGGTATGAACCAGCTCACGATGAACCGTGCAACCCTCGATTCACTCGTTGAGAACGCCGACATCATGCTGAGTGAGTGTGGAGAATCCCATGCAATCGGAGCGATCGGGTGTTCAATCGTCTGCGAAAACGACGCGACGGTCCTCAGAAAAATGGTAACTCATATTCAAAACCGCTGAAAAACGGATTATCCAATTTGCAACCAAACCGAGGACCAATGGATACGTCTGGTGTGTTTGCGCACATTTGTGGGAGTTGGAAGGCACGGCCCTCGAGCAGAGGCCGACCGGCTGGTGAACGCCGGCCGGTACGAACGCACCGATGCCCGGCGCGACACTCGGGCTGCGACCTACGAGAGGAAACTCAACACCAAGAGTGGAGAGGTCACGCTGAAGGTTCCGAAGCTGCGGAATTCCCTTTGAGACGGCGATCATCGAACGCTATCGCTGCCGGGAGAGTTCGGTTGAGGAGGCCCTGGTCGAGTCGGTTGGTTAGTACTATCCCGAAACGAAGTGGCAGCAATGCGTTATGTCAAGAAAAAAGCGTCGAGTTGCAATAAGGGGCATTTAACTCACACGACGTAGCCCGCAACGACAGTCACGGCGTAGGCCAAGAGGAGTGCGATGCCGAGGCCCCTTCCCAACTCGCCCTTCGCTCGCACAATGCCGATACGGAGCACGGCGATCACAAAGAGCATGGACGGGAAATAGAGTGTGTAGAACTCAGGCGGGACCGCCAATCCACCCCCTGTCACCACCGCCGCCGCGCCGCTGACAAAGAGAACATTCAACACGTTTGCACCCAAGACGTTACCGATCGCGAGTTCACCGTGTCCCTTCCGGACGGCGGTGATCGCGGTGGCGAGTTCCGGCAGTGACGTTCCGAAGGCGACGAGGGTGGCCGCGATAATCGCCTCCGGTGTGCCCAGGCGAACCGCGGTAACCTCCACGGCGGGGATCAGAACGCGCGAACCGAGCACAACCATGACCACCCCGAACACCATTTCAGCCAGCGCGGTAACCGCCCGGGGGGCCTGGTCCGCCGCAAAAGACGACTCCGCACCGTCTTCGCCCGGTTCACTTCGAGACCACGTGATTGAACGCCAGAGGTACACGCCCAGAATGATCAGGAACGCTGCGCCGGCCCATTGGGGGAGTCCTCCGCCGCGAACCATGATAGACCCCGTGGCCCGGTACGGCACGGAGACCACCACCAGCAGAACCGCGCTTCCCACCTGGATCCAGCTTTGGCGGTTCACCAGGCGCCGTTCTACCGGAACCGAGCCCAGAAGAACCGCGAGCCCCAGGATGAGTCCCGTATTGGCGATGATGGAACCCACCGCGTTTCCCAGCGCCAGGCCCGGAGAGCCCTTGATCGCGGCGAAGACGCTCACGGCCGTTTCCGGCAGGGTGGTTCCGACGCTCACAATCGTTGCACCGATCAGCATCTTCGGCACGCCCCACCGGATGGAGAGTCCCACGGCGTGGTCCACCAGCAGGTCCGCGCCCTTCACGATGACGAAAAGCGATCCGCCTATGACCAGGAACAGAACCGCCGTGGGCAACGACTCGACGAGCGACTGGAGGTACGCTTCGAACACGGGGCGTTCGTTACTGCTGCCGCCAGAAACGCGGCGTGAAGAGGACGAGGACCGTGTACACTTCGAGGCGCCCGAGCATCATGATCAACACCAGGAAGAGCTTGATCCAGTCGGGATAGAACGCATAGTTGAGGGTAGGTCCGATGCTCCCGAATCCCGGTCCGATGTTTCCCAACGTAACCAGAGCGGTGGTAAAAGAGGTCACGATGTCGTTGCCCGCAAGACCGACCATCAACGTCGTCACAATGAGCAGAAAGATGTAGAGCGCCACGAATCCGGTGATCGCGTAGACAATATTCTTTCGAACGCGTTCACCGTTGATGCGGATGGGAAAGACCGCGCTCGGATAGACGAGATAGCGCATCTCGTTCCACCCCTGCTTGATCATCGTCGTGATACGGATGACCTTCATGCCGCCGCCGGTTGATCCGGAACAACCGCCGACAAACATTAGTGCAAAGAGCACGACCTGGGAAAACACGGGCCACACCGCAAAGTCGTCGGTAGCGTAGCCGGTCGTGGTGAGAATACTCGCAACCTGGAATGACGAGTACCGGAGACTCTCGCCGAAGTGCGAGAATCGCGCGCCCCGGAGGTCCACCGCAACGGCCAGGGACGCCACGAAGAAGATCGCCAAGTAGACCTTGAGTTCCGTGTCCCGCGCGATCGTCCGAAATCGACCCGTCAGCAGCTTGAAGTAGAGTACGAAGTTCACGCCGGCGGACACCATAAATACCGTGATCACGATATCGACGAAGGTGGAATTGTAGTGCCCAACGCTGGCGTTCTTCGGTGAAAACCCGCCGGTGGCCATGGTACCGAAGGTGTGGGTCAACGCGTCGAAGAGGTCCAGGCCGGCCACCATGAGCAGGATCGTTTCGGCCGCGCTGAGCGCCAGGTAGGTGAGCCACAGTATCTTCGCCGTCTCGGTGATCTTGGCGGTGATCTTGTCCACCGTCGGCCCCGGTGCCTCGGCACGGATCAGTTGCAGACCGCCTACGCCGAGAATCGGGAAGATCGCCACCGTGAGAACGATGATGCCCATCCCCCCGAGCCAATGTGTGAGGGATCGCCAGAAGAGGATTGACTTCGGGAGCGGTTCGATCGCGGTGAGAATTGACGCTCCCGTGGTGGTAAACCCACTCATCGTTTCGAACAGCGCATCCACGTAACTCGGAATCGCGCCGGAGAGGGTGAACGGAACCGCACCGACGATCGTCGCGAGAATCCAACTGAGCGAAACGAGCAGGAAGCCGTCGCGGGTGGATAGAGATAGAAAGGGGCCCCTGGTGACAACGAGGACGACTCCGGCCACGGCCATCGTTGCCAGCGCCGGGATCAGAAAGGCGAGCGTGGTTCCCTCTTCTTCGTAATGCAGAGCCCAGAGTACGGAGGTGAGCATAAAGAGGGAAACGATGATGAGCAGGGCCGCCGCCACCCGCAGGACGACCCGGATGTTGATCATGAAACGAAGATCCCCTGGATCCGGTCCGTATCTTTCTTGGCGGCCACGAGGATAAGGTGATCCTCCGCTCGGATTACCTGGCTACCCTTGGGCACCAGGTTCATGCCCTCCCGTTGCAGCGCGACGATCAGGCTGTCTTTGGGCAGGTTAAGATCCACCACCGGTTTGCCCACGGCACGGCTCTGACTGCCGACGGTAAGTTCGATCGCTTCGATCTGGCCGTCGGAGATAGTGTGCACGCTGTGAATCGCCCCGGACCGGATAAACTTGAGAATGGACGTGACCAGGGCGTTCTTCTGGCTGACGGGTACGTCTATCCCCAGTTGACTCGCGATGCCGGTGTATCCGGAACGGTTCACCAGCACCACCGATCGCTTGATACCCAGTGATTTTGCGTAGAGACCGGCCACGATGTTGAGTTCCTGGTTATCGGTTGCGGCAATCAACAGGTCCGAATTCGCGAAGTGCTGCTCCTCGAAGACGCCGTCCTCGGAGACGTCCGCGTTGATCACCAAGGCCCGCGGAAACCGTTCGGCCAGGAGCTTGCACCGACCGTAATCTCGATCGACGATCTTGACACTACGCGATTCAGCCCGGGCGAAGCGGCGAACAAACCGGTTGATGAAATTCGAACGCTCCTCCGCAAGCAGATACTCGGCCAACTGCTGACCGATTTTACCCCCACCGATGATGATGACCTTTTTCATCGCCCCGGTTGCCTTGCCCAAGTGTTCGAAGATCTCTTCAAAGTCCTGCTGCCGGGCGACCACGTAGAGGATGTCGCCCACCTGGATTACGGTATCTCCGGAGGGAATCAGGTAATGCCCTTCGCGAACGATTACCGCCACCAGGAAGGAACCGGGCAGCACCGAGGCGAGGTTCCTCAAAGCGCGGCCCACGAGAACGCTGCTCGGGTCGACGGCGATGTTCCGCATCTGGACCGGGGATTCCTCGAAGAGCATGACGTCGGAAACGGCGCCGTGCTCCACGGCACGAATAATCGCTCTGGCGGCCTCGTTCTCCGGGTTGACGACAAAATCGATGCCCAGGAACTGCTTTCCCGAGAGTCGGCTGCTGTGATAATCGAGGTTCCGGACGCGGGCAATCTTTGCCGATACGGCAAATTCGCTCGATACGAGACCGCAGGCGATCATGTTGACCTCGTCGGAATCGGTAGCGGCGACAAAGAAGTCTTCTTCCTCGAGACCCGCCTGCCTGAGAACGTCGAGGTTTGTCCCCTCGCCGTTAATGACCATGCAATCGAGACTGTTGGCGGCGCGGTGTACGACGTCCGGGTCCTTCTCAATGAGGATGACGTCCTTGTTTTCGCTGATAAGCTGGCGCGCCAACTGGTACCCGACCGTGCCGGCACCGACGATGACCACCTTCATAGTGTTCCGTTATACCACCGGCACCGCTCCATGGTCAAATTGACGCGTCGCGGTACAGCAGTTCGCATGGTGGAGATCACATAGGCTTGGCACTGTTCGAAGAACACAACGCTTGGCTTCGCTACGCTGCAGAGTCGCGTTTTGTTCTTCCTTCCGGGCGCGCCTGGAGATACGTTCTTTTCTATCAGCAATGTGATTTCCAAAAATGCGAACTGCTGCAATATCCTCACCCACCTTGCCTCGCCGCCGATGAGGTCATACACTAAATTCCGTGAACGAAATACAAGAAAAACTGGCATTTCACACGGTGGAGGGCGGCAAAACGTCGCCGGAAATCACCGTGTACGCGCTATCTACGTGCGCGTTCTGCAAAAAGGGCATGGAATACCTCAAACAGAAGGGCTACGCCTTCCGGTACACCAACGTCGATGAAGCGGACGTTGAGGTCAAACGTGAGGTCAAACGACAACTGGCGGACAGGTTCGAAGTGGTGGCGGTCTTTCCGATTCTCGTAGTCAACAACGAGAAGGCCTTTCCCGGATTCACCGAGCTGATCTGGTCGCGAGCGATCGGCGCGGCCTAATGGCGGAGCGAACGCGCGAACAGGTCGCGACGTTTGTGACAAAGGCCGCGGCGGTCCGCGGATGGGTCGCAAACCCCGACGACTCCTTCCGGGAGGGTGTGGAGGAGGGCCTGCACACCAATGTCAATCGCTACGGCTATTTTCTCTGTCCCTGTCGTGACACCTACGGCTCGCGATCGGCCGATCGCGACGTGATCTGTCCCTGCGTGTACGCGCAGCCCGATATCGACGCGTACGGGTACTGCTACTGCGGGCTCTTCCTCAGACCGGATTTCGCTGAGTCGGGAGGCGAGATATCGCCCATCCCCGAGCGGCGCCCCGACGAGGAGGCGTAGCGCGCGGAGAAGCGCTGCACCTTCAGGCCGCCAGCTCCTTTAAGCGGGCAACAAAGGCATCGACAAACTCCTCCCGCGTGTCGTACGACACCATCAGCCGTGCCAGGCCGGATGTCACGTCCCACAGGTAGAAGCCGAACTCCTCCCGGAGCGGCTCGATAGCTGCGGCCGGCAGGTACGCAAACACGCCGTTCCCATAAACGGGCGAGTGGATCTTTACGCCGGAGATTCCCGCGATCTCCGCCGCCAAGCGCCGGGCCTTCCGGTTCGCGGCCACTGCGTTTTCGTACCAGACGTTCTCGTCAATCCACGCGGCGAACTGCGCTCCCACGTAACGCATCTTCGAGTGCAGTTGTGTCGCCTGTTTGCGGATGTACGCCATGTGGTCGGCCAAGTCCCGCCGAAAGACGACGATCGCCTCCCCGAACATCAGGCCGTTCTTCGTGGCACCAAACGAGAGCAGGTCAACCCCGGCGCCCGCCGTCATCGCGCGCAGCGTTTCAATGGCGCCGGCGAGCGACGGTTCCGTGCCGCCGTTAGCAATATCCGACACGGCGGCGTTGGCGATACGGGCGCCGTCCATGTGCAGGTAGAGGTCGTGTTCCCGGGCGAAGGCGCCCAGCGCAGCCACCTCCTCCGGCAGATAGACGGACCCGATCTCCGTCGCCTGGGTGATGGAGATCGTCCGGGGCTGGTTGGCGTGTTCGAACCCGCGGACCCGCAGGAACGGGCGGAGGTGTTCCGGCGTCAATTTGCCGTCCGGGGCCGCCACGCCGTGGAGTTTATACCCCCCGAACGCTTCGGGAGCACCGCATTCGTCCTCGTTGATATGGGCCATCTCGGTACAGATGACCGCCTCGTGGCTGCGGGTGGCGGCGCTCAAGGAAACGACGTTGGCCCCTGTTCCGTTGTAGACAAAAAAGACGTCGCATTCGGTGTCGAAGATGCGACGAATGGCGTCGATGCCGCCCCGGGTAGCGTCGTCGTCGCCGTAGGCCCAGGCATGCGAACGATCCACGGTGCCCAGTGCGGAAAGAATGCGGGGATCCACGGCGGAGCTGTTGTCGCTGGAAAACAGGTTGCGCGGTGCGCTCATTCGTGTACCTCTTCGCCGAGTTCGCGGCATAGCTCCTGGACCGCCTCGTGGTCGGGATCGAGTTTCGCCGCCATCCGGCAGTCGGCGCGCGCCGCTTCGTGGTCGTGCAAGTCGGCGTACAGGCGCGCTCGGGCTATGCGCGACTCGATGTTGTACGGATCAAACTCGAGGCAGCGCGACAGGTCGGAGAGCGCCTCGTCGTCGCGCCCCATCACGCGATGGACAACGGCGCGGTAGTAGTAGGCGCGGGTGTTCTGCGGAGCCAAGCTGATCGTGGCGCCGAAATCGGCCACGGCGTCGTCCAGTTTGTCCAGGGCGAATCGGGTCATCCCCCTGTGGGCGTGAATGACCGCCGCGACGTGTTCCGGCGGCTGATAGGCGAGGATGTCTGTATACAGCCGTTCCGCCGTCTCGTACTCCTTGTCGTTGTGCGCATGCAACGCCTTGATGAGCATGGAGTCGATCGTATCGCTTCCGGTGTGGATCGTTGCGTCGTCTGCGTCACCCTGTTCGCGCGGGCCGTTGCCGTTCCCTTGCAGGAGGGTCCAAAAATCCTCCCGGCGCCGCATAAGGCTCCGGTTCATCGCCCGCTGGTATTCGCGGATCTCCTGGAAGATGATGTCGGACAGGGTGAGGTTGGCGTTGAGCGCCGCCAGTTTGCGCCGGAGTTGTCCGTCCAGCGGTGTCAGTTCCGCCTTGTAGACGAGTTCGTGTTCCACCTCCGCCCAGGCATCCTGGAGAATGGTCCGCAACTGGATCTCGCAGACTACGTCGTCCCGGAGTGTCAGGTCCCCCAAGTTCCGGGACGGCCGTATCAGCAGGTGAACGGAGCTGTAGCCGAACTCGGTGGACGCCAGGTTGGCACCTTTACGCTCCACCTCGACCACTTCGAACTCCGCCGTGATGATCTCTTCTACACGCGTCAGGTCTTCCATAAAGGGGCATACGACGCGAACGCCCAACAGGTCCGTAATCGAGATCTCCACCGTCTCGCCGGCAATATGCTCACGGGAGCGGCGTAGCAGCTTCTCGTAGTAACTGTCGAAACCCTTGACGCGGTACTTCAGGCTCGGGGTCAGTCCCGCCTCCTGCACCGCTGCGTGGACACTTCGTTGAACGTAGAGCAGAACCGTTTCCAGTTCCGGAAGAATCGCTTCGTATTGCCGTTCCAACTCTCGACGCGAAGGCAAGGGGTATCGAATTCGGAACATGCGTGGGAATTATACCACGTAATTTGGTATCCTTCTCAACCATGACTCGAACCGACAGACTGCTACTGGAGGCCGTATTCCTGCTGGTCCTCGTCGTATTCTCCGCCGCCTTCCTGCGCATGATGCAACCCTTCTTCCTGGCCGTATTTATCGCCCTGGTGTTTGCCAACGTGTTCCGTCGCGCCTTCGTAAGGGTCAAACGTTCCACGGGCAAACCGCGCCTGGCCGCCACGGTAACGATTCTCCTGGTAATCCTGACGGTCGTTATCCCCGTCTCGATCGTGATGGTTCTGGTCTCGTCGGAGATCGCCTCCGGGTTCGGAACGTTTCAGCAGAGCCGGCCCGGGTTCCTCAGCGCCGTGGATACCGTCAACGCGTTTGAGAGACTCAGTGCCCTCCCGGGCATCGGCGGTCTCTTTGAGCAGTTCTCGAACGTTGACGCCACCGCGATTGTGCGCGACGCCCTTTCCACGGCGAGTGACTACATCGTGCGTCTCTCCCAGCGATCGGTCGCCAACGTGGCCGCGGCGGTCTTCAATTTTATCATTATGCTGTTGATTCTCTTTTACCTCCTGGTAGACGGCGAGAAGGTGGTGGAACTCCTCTATCGGACCATCCCCATTAGCAACGCCGAGATCGATGAGATCGTGGAGGAGACCTTCAACACCACCAGCGCCACGCTGATCAGTACGGTGATCATCGGGCTCATGGAGGGGGGGCTGGCGGTTATCCTCTTCCTGGTATTTGGTCTCCCCTCTCCCTTCCTCTGGGGCGTCATCACCATGGTTCTCTCGATGATTCCCCTGATCGGTACGAACCTCGTGCTGATACCCACCGGTATCGCCGTGCTGCTGGGCGGTCGGATCCCGGCGGGACTGATAATCGTGGTCACCGGCGCGATTGGTGTCTTTATTACGCAGAACATCGTGAAACCGAAGCTGCTGGGAGACCGATCGGCACTCAACCCCGCCCTGGCACTCCTGGCGACGATCGGCGGTATCGCCTGGCTGGGCCTCATCGGCTTCCTGGTGGGGCCCGTTCTCGCCTCGATATTCATCGTCGTCTGGCGCCAGTTCGCCCTCCGCTATCGCACGCTCCTGGCGGAAAAGGACACGGCCAACGGGGAGGAGGCCTCTGAATCAACCGATGGATAGCGTTTATTCGATCGCCGAGGCGCAAGGCGTCATCAGGGACCACACCATGGCGATGGTGTACGTGGACGGGAAAGAACCAATCCGGGAGGCCTGCCACCGCAATTCTCAGTATGGAGGGATGGCGACAAGCCCTCCGACGAAATTGTCTCTAGCCAAGCACCCAGCAGTTCGGATGTTGGAGATCACATTGCCAATAGAAAGAACACATCCACAGGCGCGCCCGGAACGAAGAGCAAAATGCGTCTCTGCAGCGTAGCGAAGCCAAGCGTTTTGTTCTTCGTTCCGAAGGCAGCCATGAAGGGAACCACGCCAAGGCTTTGTGATCTCCAACATCCGAACTGCCGGGCTCGCCACGTCAGCATTGACAATCTCAAATTCGAAAAGGAAACACCATGACCCTTCGCACTACGATTTTTGTACTCATCCCGTTCCTCATTGCGATTCAAGCGGTTCCCGCCAAGCAATCGCTCTTTGTACAAAACCGAGAGCTTCCGCCCAACCAACGCGTGGAAGGAGTTGTCTCGGTAGTGGGTCGCGACAGCGGAGCGGTTGAATACGCGCTGACCGTGCCCGATGACGCCTACTCAGTTACGATCGCGATCGACGAAAGTCCCGCAGACCTCGACCTCTTCGTGACCGACGAACGGGGCGAGCTTGTGGCGTATTCGGAACGAACCGAATTCAACGAGTCGATCACGTTGTCCCGGATCGGTGATCCGCCGCTCGAAACGGGTCGCTACACGATCGAGGTTGCGTACCAATACTCCCGGCCGCCCGTCGTAGCGCACCGCCAACTGACCCAGGTCCCGTTTACGATCACCGCCACGTTTGCGCGCTTAAACGTGGCGCGGTCGCTCGCCCCGGGCGAAGGCATAGAGGGTGTGCTTTCACCGGAACACGGGATGGCGGCGCTCTACGAGATCAGGGTACCCACCGGCGTGGAAGCCTTACGCCTGGACATTTCCGACACCGACGGCGATGTGGATCTCTTCCTGAGCCGCGACGAGATACGGTCAGACCCGTTTGCGGCGGACTACTGGGCTCAGAGCGTCCGGTCTTCGGAAGTTCTCATCGTTGACCGTGATTCGATTCCTCCATTGCGGCCGGGCCGGTACTACGTGCTAGTGATCGACCAGATAGCGTCGGAGTTCGACATTCCCTTCACGCTGACCGCTACCGCCGGACAGGAGCCACCGGCGTCGCTCAGTGCCCTCCCCGCCATTCCAGCGTCGGAACCGGGAACGTTGGAGCGGGCGCTCGTGTCCACGGTTGAGCTCCTCACGGAGAACGCCGGAGGGTCCGGGGTGATCGTATCGCCGGCGGGCCACATCCTCACGAACTTCCACGTGATTCGCGACGATTCCGGAGCGGTGTCACAGGATATCACCGTAGGGTTGTCGCTGGATCAGGCGCGACCTCCGGTAGAGACGTTCGTCGCCACCGTTGTCGCCACCGAAGAGGAGCGCGACCTGGCGCTGCTCCAGATTACCGGTGGGCGGTACGGCGGGACGCTGCCCGGGGGCTACCGGTTCCCGGCACTACCCCTTCGCCGGGATGTCCCGGTGGCAATCGGCGAACGTCTGCACTTCGTCGGCTATCCCTGGATCGGCGGTACCGGATCCCGCGCGTCGGTAACGTACACGCAGGGCGTCGTGTCGGGATTCCAGGCAACGCCCTTCGCATCGATCATCAAGAGCGACGGCGAAATCAACGAGGGCAACTCCGGCGGCGCCGCTTTGAACGACGCCTTTGCCCTGGTGGGACTCCCGACGCAGACGCTCGGCGTGGACGGCGGGCAGCTTGCCTACATCACACCGCTAACCGCCATCCCCGATGAATGGTTCCCGTTAATCGGTCGGTAACGGGCTGGTCGCGGGATAACGATTCCGTTCGAACGCGGTAACGAACCGACCCCGATTACACGTTCCGCTCGTACATCGTCCAGAGCTGCTCGTGCACCTGCGCGAAGGCTTCGCGGTAGCGCGCCTGCAATGAGCCGAGGTTCTCCTGGAGTACTTTGGCAAATTCGGGATCCGAGGCGGGATCTATTCGCACGGGGCGCCCGTACTGCTGCGCCAGCGCCTGCTCCCGCTCCCGCAGGCGCGGTTCGAACTGGGCGCGGAGCCCTTCGATGAGCTGTTCCCGGTCACCCAGGTACTGCTCGAAGAACTGGCGGATCTGCGCGCCCAGCGTCTTGATCGTCCCCTGGTCGCGAATGACCGCGGGAAGGGCGTTCATTACCAGGTCGAGGTTGTCCAGGTCATTCCTTGATGACGGCAGCGTGAGGTTCGCCAGCAGCACGTCAAAGAAGCCCTCTTTGACCCAGTTACGTTCGCTCTTCTCTTCCGCCTTGATCGCCCCGGCGATGTCAAATGTGGGCTCCTCCCGAAGGCGCGCAAAGAGCCGCTTGCCGCGATCCTTCGCCTCTTTTGTACGCAGGGCGTCAGGATCGCTCTTGATCCCTGCCGTTCGTTCCAGAGCGAGTTCCAGTGCAGACTTGATTTCTCCCATTTCGCTCGTCCTCCTCGGTCAATCGTGAATACGTCTTTGTAGCAAATGGTCGTGTGAAAGTTACTGAAAACCAACCGGGGCTCGCAAGTACGGTTCTTGCGGACATGCCGCGAGAACGAATTATCCGGCTGGGCGTGGCCGCGCTCTCGGATCGCGACCTCGTTGCCACCCTGCTCGGATCGGGTTCTCCCGCGGTCAATGTCATCACCCTGGCCGAACACGTGCTGCGCGTACTGGAACGGGTGGACTTCCGCGCGACGATGGACCACCTGCTCGCCGTACCGGGGATGGGGCCGGCCAAGTCAGGGTTGGTACTGGCCGCGCTGGAACTGGGGCGTCGCATCGTGGCGCCCCGGGACTACCGTATCCGGTACCCCGCGGACGTGCTTCCGCTCCTCCACCACTTCGCGGACCGGAAACAGGAGCACTTTGTTTCGGTAAGCCTCAACGGTGCCCACGAGGTCATCACCGTGCACGTGGTATCGGTGGGACTCGTCAACCGAACGCTGGTTCACCCGCGAGAAGTCTTCGCATCCCCCATCGCGGAGCGCGCCGCCGCGGTTATCATTGCCCACAACCACCCCAGCGGGAGCGTGGAACCGAGCAGGGAGGACCGCGCCGTGACGCGAAACCTCGTCGAAGCCGGCGAAGTCCTCGGAATCCGGGTACTGGATCACATCATCTTTTCGCCGCACCGCCACTTCTCGTTCTTGGAAACGGGGGAGCTTTGACGAGGCGCCGCCACTGCTTGAATGGAATGCGTTTAATGCCTACATTGTATTTATTAATCGCCTGCAATACGGAGGGCACCGAATGCAGTACACGATCCGTAACATTCCACCGTCGATCGACCGGGAGCTCCGCGATCGGGCACACAAACGGCGCGAGAGCCTAAACAAGACTGTGGTGGAGACGCTCAGGCGCGGCCTCGGCATCGGTCAGGAAGAACCGGCCTTTGCCGACCTGGACGACCTGATTGGCACCTGGATACCCGACGAGGAGTTTGATCGCGCGGTTGCCGACCAAGACACAGTGGACGAAGATCAATGGCGATAGAAATCGTGATCGATACCAACCGATACAGGGATTTTGTCGATGGAATCCCGGAGGTGGTATCGATATTTCGGGCGACACCGAAAATCAACGTTCCGATTGTCGTGGTGGCAGAAATCAGAGCTGGATTTGCGGTCGGGTCAAACATAGCCGAGAATCAGCGCGTGTTTGAAGCGTTTCTTCTTCGCGAGCGCGTTGAGGTCATGCTGCCCGCGATGGACACTACCCGCCACTACGCGACGCTCTACCGGCAGCTCCGTGCGGCGGGCACGCCGATTCCGACCAACGATCTTTGGATCGCGGCGCTCGTAGTCCAATACGACGTACCGCTCTACAGTCGCGACCGCCATTTCGACTTGATCCCGCAGCTACCGCGGCTATAGTCCAAAGGAACGGGCACGCGATTGACCTGCTCATCCAGGTCGTGGTCTGTTCTCAAGCTGGAAGGTAGCCCGCTGCAGGAGACGACTTCATTCATCCAGGAAAAGCAAGTCCTGGATCGATAGCGCGGGCCTCTCCATTGATCGCCATTCTACTTCAGGGTAGCGATGCCGCCCATCCGGCAAGTGCCCGGAAGAGCGCTATCGTTTCGTGGTCGCGCTCATCGAAACCCTCGTCTGCACTTGTCTTCACGATGACCACCTGGTGTTCAAAACGGAACACGTGTTCGATGCGTCGCCAGCGGTTTGGTCCATTCCTTCAATCGCAAAGAACGCAGCAACATATGGCGAAAATGTGAAGTCAACGAGTCTAGTCGGACACCCATAGTGTTGCATCAGTGACAGCCAATAGAAGACGTCGTCGTCATCCGGGACCTCACTACTGTGAAACCGCCACTCGCGTTGGAACAGCTCCTTCAACTTGCTCTAGTAGACTTTTCTTCTCGTTCCGTGATGACGCAAGAACCGATCCAACGATGAGCATACTCGCCAGCCTGAATCTGACTGTCCCGGTAAACGTGGTCATGTAGTCTATAGAATCGAATCGAAAAATTGGGTTGGGGATTTGATTGCAACACGATGCAACAAGGTGTGTTCTCCGCACGGGTTTTCCACATTCTAAACAGAAAGGTCGCTCGGGCGCAGTATAACGTTGAGATCACTTGCTGGCTGCGGCCCGGAGCCGCGTTAGCGGTGGAGGGATTGGCACGGCGATTGCGGGTGTTAGCCGCCTCCCCGACTTTCAAACGTCTACCTTCCCCACGCAATCGCCGTGACAAAGCAACAGTCAAGTGAATTGAACATGTTTGGAGCGCCCCGCGGCCTTCACCGAACCGATGCGTCACCCCTCTTCGTGGGACCCGGAGCGATTTGGGTGGGAGTGCCCGTTGCTATAGTACCAGATGACGAGTTGTGTCCTGTCCCGAACGTCGGCAAACTGCAACAGGGCGGAAACGTAATTCCGTACCGTCCCCTCGCTCAGATAGAGCCGATTGGCGATCTGGCGGTTTGAGCAGCCCTCTACGAGAAGGCGAAGGACGTCCTTTGCCCTCGAAGGAAGCCCTTCGAGAAGCGCCTCTTTGCGATCGATGGTCTGTACACGCAGGGACCGGGCGACTCCCGGTTCGAAGCTGACGGTTCCCTTGACCGCGTTGCGGATCGCAAGACATATCGCTTCGGCCGATTGATGCTTCAAGAGGTATCCGTGAGCCCCGGCCTGCAGCGCCTCGGCAAGGTAGTCATCGTCCTGGAAGGTGGTCAGCATGAGAACGGGGAGCTCCGGCCGGCGTTCCTTGATCTTTCGGCAGCATACGAGGCCGTCCATGTCAGGCATTCGGATATCGAGAATGACGACATCCGGAACATCCCGGGACAGCGATTGAAGTGCCTGGTCTCCGTTCTCGACTTTGGCGCTGACGAGAAAATCCCCGGATTGTTCAAGAACCATGGCGAGCCCATCGCGGACCAGCCCATCATCGTCGGCAAGCAAAACGCGGATCACATCATTCCGGCTCACGGTCCTGTACCTCCTGTGGTATCAGTTGGGGAATGATCCCGATGACCCGAATACCCTGGGCACCCGGCAAATGATCAAGATGGAAGCTACCGCCGATCTCTGAAAAGAGATTCCGCGTCGCCAGGAGCCCGTACCCCATGCGCGGCCCCCTGCTCCCCCATCCTCGGCCATGTTCGCGGTATTCAAGTTTGCAGAAACGTGCGGTCCGGACCAGATAGATTTGGATTGAGGCGGGTTCTCCGTAGCGCAGCGCGTTCGTCAGGAGTTCCTTCACCGTCATGGCAAATCGTCTGACCGCGATCGGATGGTACTCGCCCGCCTCTCCCTGCACGCTGAGTTCAACCGGGCAATAGGAGAAACGTTGCACCGTCTCGTGTAGTTGACTCCAGTCAGTGGTATGGCGCGGTGCTGAGTCCCTGAGATACGACCTGATTCGCGTCAGCCCCTGTTCCAACCCTTCGCCGGCGCGGTCAAGGATCGCTTGTACCGCCGGCTCCCGGCTCTTGCCGCGGGCCGACCGGATCTGCCAGAGGGCGCCGGTGATACCGTGTCCGAGCGTGTCGTGGACTTCGTCGAGAATACGTTTACGTTCACTCAGCACCAGTTTCTCCGCGAGATCGTTCTGTTCTTTCGCCGCCATCGGTCCGCGGTCCGGCATACCGGCATGGGGTAGGGGGTATTGAGGTGGACCGTAGCCGCGGGCACGTCTCCACCGACGAAACCATCGCCATACCCCGGGTTTGCTCAGCACCAAAAACACGCCGATCTGCGCGGAAACGATAGATGGCCCCAACGGCGATCGACAGTATAACAGAAGTGCGTTGGGAAGAAGAAAGGATGCGATACGCCCGAGTCTCCCGAGACGAGCGAGGCTCCATAGACTCCCGCCGAGAAAAGAGACAAGGAATACTCCGCTTATGGCAAAGACCCAGTAGGTAGTACGATCGCGGCTTACCTCCGCAATAGCACTCATGAACACTATCGACCAGAGGTGAAAGAGGGCGAGCGCTCCGGCTGCATATCCCAGTATCGGTACCGACGGCCTCCAGAGCAACGCCGCCACGAGCATAGATAGCGTAACTACGCCGGTTCCGAAGATCGCCCGCTGAAAAAGGAACGATCGGCGAAACGATTGCAACCGCCGGATGACGGCCGAGCCATCCACCAGGGGTGATACCGATACCGATCCCAAGAGGAGCAGCAATACCGTTGCGAAGTCGGCGTACGGATACAGAAGGCCCAGCGTATCCGTCATGTCTCCCGGCACGAGATCGGCCGGACCGGCAAGCCAAATACCGAGGGGCAACAGGATGATTCCAAAGCTGCACAGCAACTGTGGTTGGCGACGCCTGGCCCACCCCGTCAGATACCCGCTCGGGTTGGTGTACACGATAGTGGACCGTACCGCGCGCGATCCGGTCGCGAGGCGGCGCAGTTGCAGCAACGCCATCCCCGTAGCCCCGAGGACGGATGCCCAGACGACGTATCCACGCGTATCCAGCGGAGTGTCCGGTTGTCGCATGATGTCCAGCATGTGGGTCAACAGATGCGTAAACGGGCTCCAGGGGGCAACGTTCCAGATGCGCGACGACGCCGGGTACGGATAGAATGCGCCGGCCACAAGCGCGGACCCATACACGAGCAACGATACCAGGAGATCCGAGGAACCCTCGTCCGCGGTGGCCAACCCGAGGGCGCATCCACCCGTAGCGCTCAGAAGCACAAGTCCCGCGAGGAGAATCCAGAACGAGAGACTGACCCACGGCCATGCGACGTTCAGGAAGAGGCTGGATACCGCCATGAAGAATACCGTCCGGCCTCCGATAAAAAGAGCGGTGCCGGTAACTATCGACAGGTACGCAGATAGAAGAGAGCGGTATGTTGAGTACGGGTGGAGCGCGCGGCCCGGGCCGCGAAGGTGCCGGACCGGATCCGACGCGTACTGACCGGCGGCAAGCAATGCAACGAGAAGCACGACCGCCGCATAGAAATCGGCAACGGGGAAACGAACGTAGAACGATCTCAGCGTCTCCCCGTTGTTTTCAGCGTTGCCGAAGTTCGGTCCGAGGCTCACAACGAGAATAGTCAACAGCGCGACGGGTAGTACGAACGACTGAAACAGGGTTGTCCGTTCCCGCAACAGAGCCCTCTTGGAGATCTTGACGCGAAGAGCCACTATCCCCCGACTCCTTCGCCGACGACGGTTGCGTAGATCTCGCTGAGCTGCGGCGTCTCTATGTGCATACCGAGAAGTTCGAGTCCAAGGTCCTGGACGTGTTCCGCCAGACGAGTAAGGCGGATCGAATCGGGTGAAGCGTATATGTACACCGTATCACCCCTCTCCTCACAGCCGAGAACACCGGACAGGGTACCGACACGATCCGCGAGTAGTGCCGCCCGATCATGTACACGCACGACAATCGTCTCCCGTGCATCGAGATACTCCCGCAGGTGATCGAGCGTCCCGCGCGCAACGAGGGTGGATTGATCGAACAGGCATATGTCGGTGGCGATCGCCGTGATTTCCGCCTCCCGCGGGGAAGCAAACAGCAGCGTGTTCCCCCGGTCGCAGTGATCCCTCAGGGCGCGTTCGATAAGGTCGCGGCTCTCGATGTCCGCACGGCCCCAGGGATCATCAGCTACGAGAAGGCGGGGCCCGTGGACGAGGGCGCACGCGAGGCTGAGTCTTTGGCACACCCCGTCGGGCAGTCGTTTCGCCGGGGTGTGTACCCACGCCTGGAGTTTGAGCATCGACAGAACGCGGTCCCCGTACCGGCGCCGTTCACTCAAAGAGGGCTTCCGGGGCAACAAGTGGCGAATTGCCAACTTGATATTCTCAGCCACGGTGTAGTCCGGGAACACGCCGCTTTCCCTCGGCATAAACCCGACGGGCGCCTTGTTCGATGCAGAAAACTCAAGCGGTACGCCATAGATCGAGATCGCTCCGGTATCGGGCCGTTGCATCCCGGAAATGCAGCTCAGGAACAGGTTGGTTCCGCCGCGGGATGCTCCATAGACCCCACACACCTCGTCGTGTGCCAGCACAAAATCCGGCACGTGCAGCAGGGGGCGACTGCGTTCATCCAGGAAAAGCAAGTCCTGGATCGATAGCGCGGGCCTCTCCATTGATCGCCATTCTACTTCACGGGAGCGATGCCGCCCATTCGGCAAGTGCCCGGAAGAGCGCTATCGTTTCGTGGTCGCGCTCATCGAAACCCTCGTCTGCACTTGTCTTCACGATGACCACCTGGTGTTCCGGGTGGACGTACACGTACTGTCCCCATATTCCTATTGCGGTGAAGTCGCCCTCGGGTTCTTCCGGGATCCACCACTGGTATCCGTACCCAAAGGTCCAGTGACTATCCGGGTTGGTACCGGGCTGAAGGCGCGGCTCCGTTCGGTACACGGAATCGAACACCCAATCGGCGGGTATGATGCTTCGATTGTCGCGGCGGCCCTCGTTGAGGTAGAGCATGCCAAAACGCAGAAAGTCGCGGGGAGCCGCGGAAAGAAACCCATTTCCCAAGGTGTTTCCGTGAACGTCGGTATTCCAGTACGCCGGGAACTCCATACCCGCCGGCCCCCATATGGACTCCTCCAAAAACCGGCTGAGGCTCCGTCCCGTCGCAGCCTCGACCACAAGGCCTAGAACGATCGTATCGCTGCTTATGTACTCATTGTAGGTCCCGGCGGGACGGATGGCCTCCGTGTCCCGGAGGAGGTCCGGCAAGGCATCCTCGAATCCAAAGACGCGAACGGACAACATGTTGATGTCGGAATTGAACGTGTCGTAGTCCTCGTCGAATCCGAGTCCCGATGACATGGTCAGCAGGTCGTATACGGACACGGCTCCGTAGTCGGTACCCGCGAAGGATGGGAGATACGTATCGACACGATCCTCCACCGACGTGACGTAGCCTTCGTCGATCGCGATTCCAACCAGAGCGGAAACGACCGATTTGCCCGTTGAAAAAGACGTAGGCAACGACTCCGCATCGTAGCTCCGGAAGTACTCCTCCGCCAGAATCGTCTCTCCACGCGCCACAACAAGGCTCGTGGTCCATGTACTATCCAGGAACTCTTCCACGCTCCGTTCCTCGCCGTTGTAGACAAAGGAGTGAGGGAGACGCCGGGGGTCGGAATCAAACTCCCAGGTATCGCCACTCGGACGTACGCGCTCGGCGGGAAAAAGTGTATGAAAATTTCTGAAGTTCTCCACACGCGTTTCGTCGCTGAACAGGGTGAAGGAAATCCACCATTCACTATTCCTGAGATAGAAGAAACCCACCGTTCCAACGATCGTAATCACACCGGCAAGAACCAAGAGCACTATTGCCGGTATCCGTATCCATCTTTTCATTTCGTCCTCCTGCGCGACAGTTAACGGGAAATGGGACGTTCTTTGTTAGTTACCAGATATCACTAGTTGGCGTGACAATTGTCAGGGGAAATTGGTGATCACAAACACTGAGCGCAAAAGCCGCAATCGCCAACAATGCGCGGGTGGAGGTACACATGATGAACAGACCAAAACAGGATCACATCGAGAAACGGGCCCTTTGGGTTGGCGCCGTAGGTAACCTTGTCATGGCAGCGATTGCATGGTTCACGTACTGGTTATCCAACTCCGGGGCGATCCTGCTGGACGGGAACTACTCGTTCATAGTTTTTTTAGGAATGGGGGTCGCCCTGGCGGTTTCCCGGATCAAATCTCGGCGCACCGAGACGTTTCCCCTGGGACAGTTCTTCTACGAGGCGCTCTATAGTTTCGTGAAAGGACTGATGATCCTCGGGCTGATCGTAATGGCGGCGATCACGAGCATCGTTCGGATCATCACCTATATAGGCGGCAACGTCGAGAGCATCCCGATGCTCAACCCGGATCCGATCCTGTACTACGCGATCACCATGGCGATAATGTGCCTGCTCCTGTCGGCGTTTTATCGCCTATCGAACCGAAGAGTCGGCGGGCAGAGCACGCTGTTGAAAACTGATGCCAAGGCGTCGTTTGTGGACGGTGTGATGTCTCTTGGTATCGCCGTGGGAGTATTCTTTTTGCGCAACACGGAGCCCGACGGCGGTACGCAGTTTGTGCCGTACCTCGCCGACTCAATCATCACACTGGTGCTCTGCGTAAGCCTATTCAGCAAGCCCCTGGAGATAATCCGCGAGTCGATCATTGAACTTGCCCTCGGGGTGCTGCAAGACAAGGGTACGTATAACGAGTGCAACCGCGTAATCCGTGAAACGTGTTCGCCGGAACTGACCGTTGACAGCCTGTACATGAGCAAAACCGGCAGCCGTTACCTTGCCGTCGTGTTGATCCATCCCACGGACGCTGGAGACGCGATCCATCTCGATGAGCTGCTCAAACGAAAGCAGGCGATTTTGGAGCGCCTACGCCCTCAATACCCCCATTTGATGGTTGAGCTGGTACCGACGTTGCCTCTCAACAACGCCGCTACCGGAGTCTTCGCTTACGATGCCAGCGCATAGCGGTCCGTTCCGCGGGGGCGGATGGACACCTCAAAATCAAGGCACCGCCCGAACCGGATCGGTTCGGGCGGTGCCACGGCCGGTGTACCGGCGGTACTATTCCTTCGCCGCCGCTTCCTTGCTCCGAAACGAGATGGCGTTCTTGCGCACGCTCACCAGAATGTGACTCCCCTCGCCGAAGCGTCTCTTTAATATCTCCAGCGCCAAGGGGTCCTCGATCTCTCGCTGAATCGTTCTGCGGAGCGGGCGGGCGCCGAACTTCGGGTCATATCGGTACTATCGAAGAACCGACGAGGTTCTTTTAATAAAGAAAATTATTTCATTAAAGATAGTTGTTTTTCTCGAACGTAAACGATATTCTGGTTAGAATGAATCCCATACTTTCAACCCGGTTCCTGACCCGACAACCTTCCGCGATCCGGGCCGCCCAGATCCGACACGCGGCGCGCACGGACGGTGTTGATGCGGTCAATACGGCGATCGGAAATGTGTCGCTTCCTACCCACCCGGCGATGCAACGACGAATGTTCGCACTTTCCGACCCAAGTTCGCCGTTTGCCGGTGGCGTGGTGCAATACACTCCCACTGTCGGATTTCAGGAAACGAATGACGCTTTTCTCAACTCCATCGCAGCGTGTGGATTGGATACGACGGGGCTCTATTCGCAGATCACCAACGGCGGGAGCCACGCAATGGAGATCGCCATTTTGGGCGTCGCCGGCGACGCGGGAAGCAGCGAACATCCGATTCTTATGATCGACGCGACGTATACGAACTACCCCGCATATTGTGGCCGGCTCGGACGCCGCGGAGTCTCGGTTGTCCGTCGCCTTCACGATGACGGGCGCTTCGAACTTCCGGAACCCCTAGAGATCGAACGAGTTATCAAACGGGAAAAGCCTAGCGCTATTCTCGTGATACCCTACGATAACCCGACGGGTCACTTTTACTCCCATGAACTCATGACGAGCGTAGCGCATTTGTGCGTCAAACACGGAATGTGGCTGATCAGCGACGAGGCGTACCGCGGTCTCGTCTACATACCGGACACACCAATCTCCAGCATTTGGGCCCTCTCGGAACGAGACGTGCCGGGCATCACCGGCCGACGCATAAGCATCGAAACAGCCTCGAAAATCTGGAACGCCTGTGGAATTCGGATTGGCGCGTTGATCACCGATAACAAAGAGTTTCATCGCCGGGCGGTCGCGGAGAGCACCACCGACCTGTGCGCGAGTGCGATTGGCCAGTACATCTTCGGCGCTCTCGCGCAGGAACCGCAAGAAAAGATCGCACAATGGTACGATGAGTTGCGCGCGTACTACTCCGGTATGATGATCCGGTTCGCCGATGAGTTACGTTCCCGGCTGCCGGGCGTGATCGTCTCCCGACCAGACGCGTCGATTTACGCGGTGGTGGATGTGCGATCCATCGCCAAACCAGGTTTCAACGCGGGCGATTTTGTCGCATGGTGCGCCGGGGAAGGTTCGGTTTCCGTGGATGGGCGTGCTTTGACGCTTCTCACCGCTCCAATGCGGGGGTTTTACGCGGACGAGAAGGACAACCCGGGCGTGACGCAGATGCGCATCGCCTTTGTGGAATCGCCGGAACGAATCTCACTCGTGCCATATCTCTTCACCGAACTTTTTCGCTCATACGAAGCAGAGCGCTCGATTGAACGTTGATTAGGTGTGCCTATGGACCACCCCACCGAGATCGAATGTGAAATCCGAGGGCTCGTGGACTGGAAAATACCGCCGGAGTTTGTCATATTTCACGTAAACGATTAACGACCATGGCAAAGCAACAAGGAAAATCACGATTTACAGTCAAGGACATCGCAGAGATGGCGGGTGTCTCGACGGCCACGGTTTCGCGCGTTCTGAACGACAAAGCGATCGGGAACATGCGTCAGGAGACCTACGAGCGAATCAAGCGGATTATCACGGCCACCCGATACTCGCCAAACCCAATGGCTGCGGCGCTCAGGAGCGGCGCCACACGTGCGATTGGAGTCATCCTCCCGAACAGCATCAACCCGTACTACGCTCAATTGGGGAAATGGATCGAAGACGTCGCTTTCCGCCACGGATTCCTAACGTTGTTGTGTAACTCCGATTCCGACGCGGATCGAGAAAAGGCGTACATAAACCTTCTTGTGGCACAACGCGTTTCAGGAATTCTCTTCTGCAGTACGGCGTTGACGGGAGGAGAGATCAGCGCGATCGCCACGGACAAACTGCGGGTGATCCTCCTTGACGAGAAGGTTGAAGACTACGAGGGGAACATCGTCATGGGCGATGACTTCACGGGCGGCTTCAAAGGGGCCGAGTACCTGTACTCCCTCGGCCATTCACGCCTCCTGGTGATCACCGGTCCGCCCCATCTCAGCTCGAATATCGCACGTTTGGGCGGTATCCGGCAGCATTTCAAAGCGCGCGGTGCAGACCTCGACGACCGGTGCGTGGTTCGGGGAGCCTTCACCTTCGAATCCGGGTACCGGGCGGTGACGGACTCGCTCCAAAACGGTGTCGAATTCAGCGCCGTCTTCGCACTGAACGACTTGATGGCATTCGGCGCCATGAGCGCTTTAAAAAACGGCGGGCTTGCGGTCCCCGGCGACGTGTCGGTTCTGGGGTACGACAACGTCTACATCGACGAGTTCCTTCCGCCCAGGCTAAGCAGCGTCGCAACGCCCTTTGATCAGATCGCTACCGAGGCGATCGACATGGTCATTCGCAATCGCGATGAACCGCGGAGCGTTGCCCGCGACCAGACGTCAAGACGGTTGATCGAACCGAGCCTCGTTGTCCGCGAAACATGCGCCAAGGTTCAGGACCACGATGCGTCGCGGCGTACGTGATCTCCGTCTGCGTTCCAAAGGCGCGATTCGATCTCGAGCCATCGTGACACCTGTGCCATCCGGTCGCCGATGTGGCCGTAGGCGATCGCGAAGTGGTTTTCTATTCCGTCGTCGAATACGACACGCTTGATCACCTCGGTTGGAATCGGGAACTTGATCTTCATCGACGCGCCGCGGAGAGTGGGATCACCCGGGACAGCATTACCCTCGAACGCGTATAGGCGAAATCGGTCTTCGCGCTGGCTGAATCGAGCAACGGTCACCGGTCCAGGTCTACAGACGAGTTCCGTGGTGATACTGAAGCCGTGCAACGGGCTTTTGTCGTAGCGCACCTTCGTCTTGGGATCGGCTAGAGAACTCACACCGTTGCCGCAATGCCACATGACTGCCTCGTTGTTGTCGAGCGAAATGATGTCCACGAAAAAGACCGGTTGTCGCGAGAGGTAGTTCTCCACGAGCATCGTGAGCGCCCCGCCCAGGTCCGCCTCGCACGAGGTGTTGAGCCCTTTGTCGTTGCACCGGCCCATTGCCGCACAAGGAACAGCTTGGTACAGGTCCTGGAACTCCGGAAAGCACTTGACCGCCTGCGCGTTCAGCGAGTACTTCGACGCGAGCTTTCGCATCGCGAGTCCCACTTTCGCGGTCTTCACAAAATCGGTCTCGGTCACTGCGTCCGAAGCGGTCCCGATTCCCTTGATCTCAGCGATCTCCTGTTGAACCGCGGTTGCATCGTTCGCTTCGGCTTCGGTAAAAAGCTCGGACAGGTCGATGTGATGTACCTTAACACCAAAGGTCTTTCGCAGGAGCAGTTCGTCCGCGGCGCTGTGGTGGAAACCGGGAGGAACGTACCCAACCAGACCGATCTTGCTGTCCAACAGACGAGCAACCGTTGCCGCCGCGTCAACGGCATCCTTGAGCTCAATTTTCAGCTTTTCTTCGTCCGGGAAACCGTGCACATGGTGATACTTGAGACCCAACCGTCGCAATGTACCCGCAATGATCATCGCACCACAGGTGGAGTTTGCAACGACCGGCGTATCGTGCAACGACGGTTCCGGTGTAGACCAAAGCAGAATCGGCCGATTCACCTTTTGTCCCATGGCCGTGGCGAGAATGCCGCTGTCCGAATTAATGCTCTGCATCAAAACGACGTCACAGTTCTTGTCGCGAAACAGGTCCCCAGCGGCAAGTGCATCCGGTTCCAGCGTTACAACGTCCTGCGGCATGACGAGTTCGATATCGTCGAATGAAGAGAGCAACTCAACCGTCTGTGTACGTACCTTTTTGGCCCAATCGGGGTCAAAGATCGGCTCGACGATGGGTGCGTACCCGAGTTTGATTTTGTTCATCTCATCTCTCCTTCCCAAACGTGCTGTTGAACGTGAATCCGAGATCGGTACATTCCCTTTGAATCACTTCAAGTCCCGTTTTCACCATATCGATGTCCTCTCCGTAACAGAAAAAGGTAGCTCCCATCTCCATGAGTTCGCGGATGTGGGCCGACGACAACGCCACCGTTCCCCAACGCTTTCCGTGGAGTTCGACCGCCCGCGATATCTTCCGGTACGCCTCGTGTACAATCGGATGGTCGTTTTGGCCCGCGACTCCCGACAACTGCGCGTAGTCGGCACGCCCGAGAAAGACCACGTCGACTCCGTCGATGGCTGCGATATCTGCCGCCGCGTCGATCGCGTCCTGGTCTTCAACCTGGATAACGATGAACGTCTCACGGTTCGCCGCTTCCACGTACTCGTCGATTTTCATCGTTCCGTACGGAACGTCCGGGCCGGCACCGTCGATTCCACGAGTCCCCAGCGGGTAGAACTTCGCCCACTTGACGACCTCCGCGGCCTCCGCTGCGTCGCTGCAGCGGGGATACATGATGCCCTGCGCGCCCGCTTCGAGGAGGCGCGCCATCCGAAAGAACTCCCCTTTCGCGGGCCGGGCGAGAATGTCCGAGTTCCCCACACGCGCCGCGCGCATCAGTTGTTGTGCCGTTTCAATCCCGGTAGGAGGATGCTCGAGATCGATCCAGATACCGTCGAAGCCCATCAGACTCGCCAGCTCAAAAAGCGCGGGACTTCCGAGTCCGAGGAGCGGGATGACTACCGGTTCGTTTCTGGCCAATTTGGCCTTTATTACACTCTTGCGCATCTTCTCCTACCACGGTTGCACGGCGGCCTTGGCTATCTCGCTCCCTTCAAAAGGAGTGCGTGTGCGAAGCCTTTCGAACGCCTCTTTCAATCGATCAATCGGAACCGTATGTGAGAGTATTCGTTCAACTCCGTGGTGTTCCCGTTCCAGAGTGACGGCGGCCTTGTAGAAGTCTTCAACGGTGTGGTCGAATACACCTTCGATCCTGAGATTGCGGTCCATGATATCCGCGGGATTCACGGTTGCAGTTCCTTCGTCGACCGCGTGCCCTACGATGCAGTAGACTCCGCTGTCACGAACGTACGCGATACCTTCGGGAATCACGCCCGGGACCCCCACGCATTCGAACACCGCGTCCGCCCCGAAACCGTGGATCGACGCCTCTTTCACCATTCGCACCCGGTCCGCTTCGTCCGGTGTTTCCTCCATCGTGATCGTCACATCCGCACCCAATTCCCTGGCCACTTCGAGCTTCGCGGTCTTCCGTCGCGTTACGACAATGATTCGTTGGGCGCCGGCGATCTTCGCCGCGAGAACGTGTAACAAGCCGAGCGAACCTGCACCTTGCACGACGACGGTGTCCCCCGGGAGAACTCCGGCGCGCGTTGTACTGTGAAACGAAACCGCCAGCGGTTCCGCGAAGACCCCCGCCTCCGCACTCACGTCCGTCCTGAAAAAATCGGTTTTCGCGTAGTCCATCACCAGATATTGGCCGTAGCCACCGTTGAATGGGCTGTTCGCTTCGTTTCGTGAGTAGAACCCGTATTGCTCCGGCGCAACGCACCTCGAAGGTGTATTGGCTACCGAGCAGAAGAAACACGATCCGCAGTACATGGCGGGCGTCAGAATCACCCGATCCCCCGGCGATACCGGTTGGTTCAGATAGTCTACCGGATTCTCGACGCCGCCATCCTCCACCACCCCGACGATCTCGTGGCCCAGTACGATCGGGAATCCCACCGCGCCGTGTTTTCCGTTGTAGATGTGCACGTCCGTCCCGCATATTCCGCACAGCTCTATGCGGAGCAACAGGGATCCCTCGTCCGGAACGGGCACCATGTGTCGATTCAATTCGAATGCGCCCTGCGGCTCACGCAGTAGTGCGACTACACCGGCAGACTTCATTTCCTACCTCCAATTTTGATCGTCTGGGGTCAGACCATTCCGGACGTCGAACGTTGTGATACGTGCCACGGAATCAACTGTCGTTCCACCAGAACTACCAGGTAGAAGAGGAACAGCCCCAACAGCGACAGCGTTACGATCGCGGCGAACGCGAAATTGATGCGAAGATCACCCGACGTGAATTTTATCAAGTACCCGAGTCCAGCATCGCCTCCAACCCATTCTCCAGTGGTCGCTCCAACCGTGGCATTGATCGCAGCCCACTTGATCCCCACGAAGAGCTGGGGGAGCGCCGCGGGCATGCGAACCTTAAGGAACCCGGTCTTTGAACGTGCGCCGGTAGAAGTGAGGAAGTACGTGAGCTCCGTCCCAAGCGACGAGAAACCGAGAATCCCGTTCAGCAGGATCGGAAAGAAACAGAGAAGAAACACGATCAAGATCTTGGACGTTAGGCCGAACCCGAACCACGTGATCATCAGTGGCGCGAGTGCGATCTTCGGCACGAGTTGAAGAGCAACCGTCGCCGGATAGATCGTATTTCGTAGCGGCCGGTAGAACGCGACGCCCAGCGAAAAGGGAATCCCGAGTGCGAGCGCAAAGAAGAATCCCGCGAACGTTTCATACGCCGTCACCAGCGTCGAACGCCAGATGATCGTGAAGTTTTGATAAAATTCGACGGCAATATTCGACGGGCTGGGGAGCAGGTACGACGGGATCTCGAAGAGATAAACGACGAGTTCCCAACCAACCACGAAGACGACGGTCGCCAGAAGAAAGGTCCGCGAAGCCTTCACTCGGGCGCCGAGCTTCGCAAAGATACCTCCGATTTGCGAATACCGTTCGGTATCAAACGGGATTGGCGCGGCCATCCTAGGCACTCCCCGTTGCGTTGATCCGTGCGCGCTGTGACACGTGCCACGGGATCATCTTTGTCTCAACCCACAAAACGATTCCGTACAGGAGAAGGCCGAGCGCGGTAAGGACGATAATTGCCGCGATTGCGATGTCCATCCGAAACAGGCCGGTCGACATGCTGATGAAGTACCCCAACCCGGCGTTACCGCCGATCCACTCGGCAATTGTCGCACCGATAGTTGCGTTTACTGCCGCCCCTTTGAATCCGACAAAAAGCTGGGGCAATGCGTACGGCAAACGAATCTTGACGAAGGCTCTGATCGCTCCCGCGCCCGTTGACCGACTGAGGTACTGAAGCTCGGTCGGAAGTGAGGTAAATCCAAAGACACCGTTGATGAGAATCGGAAAGAAACAAACCAAAAGGACGACGACCATTTTCGATCCGAAGCCGAATCCCAACCAGATAACGAAGATCGGAGCAAATGCAATCTTCGGGACCATCTCCAGGGTAACCGCGAGGGGATAGAACGTCTGGCGCAGGAACCTGGAAAACGCCGTCGCCATCGCGAGAGGAACTCCAACGAGAACCGCTATCCCAAATCCCACGAACGTCTCGAGCGATGTTGCCAGGGTATGCTTGTAAATGTCGGTAAACCGGGCGGCCATCTGCGTCATCACCGCGGATGGAGGCGCTATGATGTACCGCGGCACGTGAAAAATACGAACAATCACTTCCCACAGCAAAAATGACGCCAGGAAAAAGGCGGCCGTGGTGCCGTGGTCAACCGCGCGAGGCGCGCCGGAATGCTCTGTAGGCGCGGTGTTTCGTTTGCCGGTTCGCTTGGTGTCCATCGTCGCCGTCTCTCAGATCACGCCGTATTGCATAAAGATGTCCGAAATATCCTTGACGTACCCAAGAAACTCCGGAGACTGGCGGACGTCGAAATCGCGCGGATGGGGGAGATCGACGGTGATCTCTCTTTCCACCCGACCGGGCCGGGGCGTGATCACAACAACGCGGTCCGAAAGTTGAACCGCTTCCGAAATATCGTGGGTGACGAAAAGAACGCTTTTGGGAGAACCCAGCCAAAGCTTCTCCAGGTCGTCCCGCAGTCGTGTGCGCGTCATCGCGTCGAGCGCACCCAACGGTTCGTCCATGAGAACGATAGGAGGATCATGGAGAAGCGCCCGGCAAAACGCCGTGCGTTGCTGCATGCCGCCGGACAACTCGTACGGGCGTTGCTTCAAGAACTCACCAAGCCCGACCGACTCGAGCAACTCCACAGCGTGAGCACGGTATTGCGCCGGATCAAGCCCCCTTAGTTCAACCTGAAGGAGGACGTTGCCCAGAACGCTCCGCCAGTCGACCAGGACGGGTGTTTGGAAAACGATTCCGACATCGGTGCGGGGTTCGTTTACAACGACACCATCGATGCGAATCTCCCCCTCCGTCGGCGGTAGTAGCCCCGCAACCATGAGAACGAGCGTGCTCTTGCCACAACCCGATGGTCCCAGAAACGAAACAAATTCACCTTTACGAATCGAGAGATCCGCCGGTCCAATTGCGTGTACAGGACCGTTTCTGGAGTCGTAGACTTTTTTGACACCGTAGAGGGTGATCGAATCGCACATCCGGCTCGCCTCCGCGTCATTGAGCACATGCGGCGACGTCCCCGGTACCACCGGCGGTGCCGAGGACGTCATCTCAAGAATCAATACGGTAGAAAGTCGTTGGTGTAGAAACCGTTGGCCGGGATCTCCGTTTGAAGTTCAGTGTATTCCTTTAGCAGGTAAAGGGCGCTTTCCCAGTCCTCCTTCACGTGCAACCCGATCTGTCCGGCGGTGTTGTTGTTCGACACCAGAATGGAGAGCGTTACGTCGAGGACTTGCCGCATCTGCGTCAACACCGCGTCATCGGCCTCGATAGCCTCCGAATTGACCATTGCCGTTACCGCCGCACCCGGATCCGCCTGGGCGGCTTCAACCGATTTGATCGTCGCCCGAACGAACCGCTCCACAAGGTCGGGGTTGTCTTCAACAAGGTCTTTATGCGCCACGATCGAGTACCCGGGCTGGTAGACACCGTAGTCGGAATAGGGAATTGCAACAGGCGGCTCACCCCCGTTGGCCATGACCTCAGCCGGCACGTCATCCAGACCCCCCAACGTACACGGCGCAAGGTGTTGCAGATAGCTGGTAATCTTGGCGCCCTCGGCCACGTTCATAAGTTCGATCTTGTCGATATCCGCGCCTGCGTTTTCCGCCGCTACGGGAAAGAAGAGATTGGTGCCGGCGGAGGCCGTTGTCAGAACCGTCTGCCCCTCCAAGTCCTTGAACGTGGATACTCCGGAGTCGGGGTGACAGAACACGGCATCGACACCTTCGGCATCAATTACCGCAACGGACACGACGGGTGCCCCTTGTGCGGCCAGATTGATCATCGTCGCCGAAGAGGCGTATGCAAACGTGTTGTCTTTGTTCGCGACAAGGCGAACTCCATTGGCAGACCCGTTCCCTTCGTTGATCTCAAGATCGATGTTCTCCTCTTCGTAAAACCCCTTTTCCCTTCCAAGGAAGAAGATTCCGTGCGATCCGTACCACAACCAGTTGGTTCGGATCGACACCGTGTCCACACCATCGCCCTGTTCCGTCGTTCCCGTGGCAACGGTCGTACCGCCGACTAACGCGAGAATGGCGAGCACAATCACAAATACACGACTTTTCATCGTTCAACCTCCCTTGTTCGTTCGACTCCCCCACAGGGATCGATACCATAAGGTAAACCTTTTACGTAAACGTTTACGTTACATTGCATAATACGGTGCCATCTGTGATCTGTCAAGGAAAATGTCTCGCCGACGTCAATTGACCTATTCGGACTCTTCCGCTGAGGCGGTCTCCGTAGGTGCATCTTCGGGCACGGAGGGCCCCTCTTTGACCCCCTTTTCGAACTCCTTTTTCGCCTGACCGAGCGATCGAGCGAATTTGGGGATCGCGGATGCGCCGAAAAGAACCAACCCCACCCCGACGACAATTATCAATTCTGTCGAACCAATCATGGCAACCTCCTCGTATACGCGTTGTGCCCAATCATTCCGATTCGCTTTCGATATCTTTTTCGATCGATTTGGCGACCGTTACGACACTGTTCTTGAACTCCCGGATCTGACCGAAAAACCGTCCGATCGACCTGAACAATTTTGGCAACTCATTCGGTCGGACGAACACGATGGCGACGATCACCACGACGAAAATCTCCCACATGCCGATCTTGAACATCGCTACTCTCCAAAACGGAATACCCGCGCGATCAGGAGCGTGAGGAAATAGAGCACCAGCAACGGTACGGCGATCGCGACCTGTGATACGAAATCGGGCGGCGTCAGCACCGCCGAAAGAGCAAACACGCCGACGATCACGAACCTGCTCATACGCACGAGGCGTTTCCGTGAGATTACATTGAGGACCATCGCTATTTCGAGCACGATGGGCAGCTGAAAGATCAGGAGCGTTACAAAGAGAAACTGCAACACAAAGAAGACGCTTGAGCCGTAGCCCAGGAGCAATCCAACGTTTTCAGGAACAAACCCACGCGACGTCAGGAACCCGACGGACAACGGAACGATCTGGTAGTAGCTGTAGTACACGCTGAAAACCACGAGCAGAAGACTCACCACGAGGCTCAACAGGAAAACGCGACGCTCTTTGGATTTCAAACCGGGAAACACGAAGGCAATGACGTTGAACACGTGAAGTGGCGACGAGAGAATCAAACCACCCAGAACCGATACCTTCAGCCGGGTCAAAAAACCTTCCAGTAATGAGTGAACGAACAACGCTTCACCCCGTTCGCCGGCCGTGGCGAGCGAAACGAAGGGCTCCATAAAAAACGCAAGGATCGCGTCGTAGACGGAGAAGCACACAACCGTACCAATCATAAGGCCGACGAGCGACACCACGAGCCGCGCACGCAACTCCGACAGGTGACGGAGAAACGTGAGTTCGTTCTTCTGACCTCGCTCACGCTTCATTTCCACGCCAGCCTACCCTAGGAACAACGCAATTAAACGAATTACGTAATCAATTTCGTTCAGTATACCACTACCTGAATCACCCTGTCAACGAGGGCTGACCTCGATCTCTGCTCCCCATAGACAGGTTGTGTCGTCCGTATCTTCCCCGTAGTACGCAACGAAGAATCGGTTTGTACTCAACTTGACGATTGTCGGATAGCCGAGGTTTTTGTTCGGAAAATGGGCATCGATGGCGCGTTCATCCGCCACATCCCATTCCGACGCGGTACCGTCCTTTGAAACGACAGCGAAGATCCCGAGCGGGTCCACGCGCCGTCCGAAAACCATCAGGAATCGGCCATCTTCCAGGCGGGCGACGTCGGCTGGATAGCCGTTGACACCGACCGGTACCGGTTTCGTCCACGTGTCGCCGTTATCACTCGAGCGAACGTGGAAGAGCGAACGCGTGGAATTCTCCCGCAACAGAACGACGACTTGTCCCCGCTCGTTCACGAACGGGCACGGTTCTTCAAAATACTTCCCGTCCGCTGCTGCCACCAGACTCGGTTCGCTCCACGTGTGACCTCCGTCGGACGATTTCACGCCGAAGACCTTTTGATAGTGGGGTACGTCACTCATCGGGAGGAAGATCGTTCCATCTGATAACACGGCCGAACCCCGCATGCCGTAGCCGCCGCTGTAACTTCCCGTGTCGATCTGAACCGTCTCCTCCCACGTTCGGCCACCGTCGTACGAGTGGTGAACGTAGGTTTTACCGCTCGCGCGTGCCCATGGAGCAAGTTCGTTCGGGTCGCCGGCGATTTCGTCCGGGTGTTCCAACTCGCACGAACTGGTCATCTCGCCCACCCAGTCTGCCGGGAACGAAATGGCCTCCGTCTCTTTCTGGCGACGCGCAGCTTCTGTAGTCAGCCAATCGAACTGCCACTGGTTGATCATCAGATGGCCGGCCCCGAGATCGGTAAACCCTGAACACTCCATGCCGGACCAGTTGTACCCGGGTACGACTCGAGGCGTACTCCACGACGCCCCTTCATCCACCGAACGGATGACGAAGTTGATGTACCTCGGGTCTTCCGGCGGGTGCAGGACGTATCGGCGTCGCACCGACTGGTTGAAGACAAGAACGATTTCCCCGCTCTCCAGTCGCACGGCGTGCGGGTGAGCCGTGTACGAATAGACATCCCGGTAGATGACGCCGCTCCTTATCGTCGTGAGATTGATGTCCGCCATTGTGCTTCTGCCCTCCTATCCGACTACCTTGAACCGCGCCGTTCGGACGTATTGAAGTGGTCGGTCGTCGTCACTCCACTCGTGGTATCCTACAACGACCGTTCCATCCGGAATCTGCACAACGCTTGGGTACCCGATGTGCTGAAATAGACCGGGATTGTCGGGGGCAACGCGACCCCCGGCGATTGTGCCGCTTACCGGGTCTATCGCGCTGGATCCAGGTGTGTCGACCGCTGCCCGTTCGGGCAATCCGCCTTCACGAATGACAAATTCGTCGGCAACGTCCCACGTCAACCCGTCGTTGGAAACGACCGCGCGCACGCCGTAGGGTGGGCGTCGGTACCCGTACACCATCAGATACCGGCCGTCGTTCAGCGCTATTATGTCGGCGGGGTATCCCCAAACATTCGTCCACTGCGGCGAAGACCACGAGAACCCGTCATCGTGCGATACGGTCATGACCATATTTTTCGCGTCTCCACTGGGATTCACGTGGGTGCGCATCATGCAAACCAGTGTTCCCTCCGCCAACCGCACCAGCGCCGGCTCTTCGTAGTCGATGATGCCGGCAGGATCGTAGGCGAGCGTAGAGTAGTATTCCCAATTCAATCCACCGTCATCCGACCGCAGCAGTGCCGACCGCGTGCTTTCGTTCTCTCCCTCTTCGCCGTAGCCGCGGATCCTCCCGTAAACACCGAGCAAGAGCGAACCTGAAGGCAATTGCCACGGACCCAGGCGGTACCCGGCGTGTTTCAATGGTCGGGCGTTGACCGGAATCGGATCGGACCACGTGCGCCCTCGATCGGTGGATTTCACTACGAACGACCCCAACCACCCCTGCAATTTGTACGCCCACGTCCAATCTCCCCACTCAGGCGTTAACGGGGCGTTGCTCCAGGATGGTTGTTCGGGCTTTATTCCCCGTTTGAAGAAACCCGTAATGGTCACGTTTACCAGCCAGGAACCGTCGTCGAGTTCGCAGAAGCCGCAATCCCAGTTTCCAGTCGTGTCGGTGAATGGGAGTACAACGGTTCGCGTTTGGAGGTCCCACACGTCCCCTTCACGAGACCGCATCATTACCGTCCGCCCACTGTCGTGGTGAAAGGGGAACCTTTCTTCGTTGAATACGGCGACAATTTCGTTGTCGGCGGTCATCCTGAGATTGACCTGGTTCACACACCGGCGATTCTCCGGGTCCTTGTACAACGTGTGATGAGTCACTTCCGAGATCTTCGCCATGCGCTACTCCTTTTCGGCGTCATCGATCGATTCAACCAACCGGACGGCCACATTCCTGATACTCGTGTAGTGGGACAAGCCCGCCATTCCTCGCTCTTTGCCGAAACCGCTCTGCTTGATTCCGCCCGTCGGCGCCTGGAATCCCCCGAGTGACCACCCGTTTATCCACACGGACCCCGTCTCAAGCGAACGCGCGAAGCGATACGCGCGTGAAACGTCGGACGTGAACACACCTGCTACAAGTCCGTACTCGGTGTCGTTTGCCAAGCGCAGCGCCTCCTTTTCATTCGAAAAACGGGCCACCGCGACCACGGGCCCGAACACTTCGTCTCTCCACAGCTCGGACGAGTAGTCCTCGACCTCGAATACAGCCGGCGGAGAGAACCACCCATGGTCAGGCATGTCGTGAACCGCACGTTCATAGAGAAGCCGGTGCGCCTTCTTTGCCCGGTCGACGTATCCGCTCACCTTCTCGAAATGGGAGGCGTGTGCGAGTGGTCCGAGATCGGGTGATTGCATGGCACCGCCGATCGTGAGTCCGTCGCAACGCTCCGCGAAACGATCGATGAACTCGTTCGCGATCGCGTCGTGGAGCAGAATTCGGGAGGCGGCGGAACACACCTGGCCCGTGTTGTCGAAGGCCGCTTCCACGCTCTGCGAAATCGCGTCCGGCAGATTGGCGTCCGGAAACACGACCAAGGGGTTCTTCCCTCCGAGTTCCAAAACGAGCGGAGTCACCCGGCCCGCCGCCGTTTGCATGATCAGTTGTCCCGTCGCTCTCGACCCTGTGAAACTGATACCGCGGATTCCATGGTGGCCGACGAAGGCGGCTCCCGCCTCGGCGCCCATCCCCGTCACGACGTTCAACACGCCCGACGGCAGCCCGGCTTCATGGGCCAGTTCCGCCAGTCGGATGGCGCTGAAGGGCGTCTGCTCGGCCGGCTTCAATACAACGGTGCATCCCGCCGCGAGCGCGGGAGCAACCGATCGGACGGCCATTCCAAAGGGGAAGTTCCACGGAACGATGTGCGCCGTGGGGCCGAGCGGCACCAACTCCGTGAAATCAACGAACTCGCTCGATATGGGGACGGATGTTCCTTCGAGCTTGTCCGCCGCACCGGCGTTGTAACGAAACACCTCCGCCGCCATTCGAATATCATCGAGGGTACGGTCGTACGGCCGGCCCATGTTAATCGTATCGAGAGCGGCGATCTCGTCGCGGTGTTCGTCGATGGTAGTTGCCAACCGAAGGAGGACAACGGCCCGGTCATGAGGAGACCACCTCCGCCACTCACCATAAAATGCCCTTGTTGCGGCGTCTACGGCGCGGTCCACGTCCGCGGCGCTCCCTCTCGGAGCGCCGCCCACGCTCTCGCCGGTGGAGGGGTCGAAGCACGGTGTTCGGTGGCGATCAGATGCAAAAACGCTGTCGCCGTCAACAAACATTCGATCCGGAAAACGTACGCTCGTGTTCCCTGCCATCGTCCCTACTCTTTGATTCCCGTTTTAGCGACGCCCTCGATGAAGTAACGCTGCAGGAAGAAAAAAACGAGAAGGCTAGGAATGCTGAGGATCGTTACAGCGGCCATCGAAACCCCGAAACTGCCGAGTTGTGTATGCGATCCGACTCCCGGCGCAAAACTCGCGATTCCGACGGTCAGCGTCTTCATCCGATCCTCAAACGAGATGAGGAGCGGCCACAGAAAGTTGTTCCAGTTCAAATTGAAGAGAATGATAGTGGACGCGATTGCCGGTGAACGAGAGAGCGGGAGCGCGATGCGACTGAAGATAGTCCACCGCGATGCTCCGTCCATCTCGGCCGAGTCCTCCAGGGACTGCGGCATCTCCAGGAAGAACTGCCGAAAGATGTAGACACTGAAAACGTGCGGGACCGTCGGGAGGATGAGACCTAAGTAGGTATTGGCCAACCCGACGCGAATGAATGCGATCAACAGCGGGATGACGAACATTTCGATCGGGATCATCAACGACGCTAGGAACATCGCGAATATGAAGTCGCGCCCCGGAAACGTGAGCCGCGCGAGCGCATATCCCGCCATTGCACCGAGCAAGACGCTCGCCGCGGTCGCCGAGGCGGACACAATAACGCTGTTCGCAATCCACCGCCAGACCGAGTGGTTCACGAAAACCTTCACGTAGTTATCCACAATCACGCGCCGCGGAAACCACTCGATCTCGAGCGTCATCACGTCTTCGGGAGGTTTGAATGACGTACTTACCATCCAAACAAACGGAGCACTCCAGGCAACGACCACCAGCAGGCCGATGAACCAGATGGCGATCTGCCACCCGCGCAATCGCCCCAATCGAATTCCACTTGAACCGATTTGGCGACCGGTTCGTGGTTGCACCATCATGAGTGACGCTCCCGGATCAAAAAGCGTTGAACGACGGTTACCGCCAGAATCATGAGAAAAAGGAGAAACGAAACGGCGGAAGCGTACCCGAGGCGGCCAATCACGATACCCTCGGTGTAGACGTAGTGAATCACCGACATCGACGAAGACGCGGGGCCACCGTCGGTCATCACGAGAACCTGGCTGAATATCCGAAACGTTGCGATAAACTGGAGCGTCACCACCATGCTGATGGTGGGACGCAGGAGTGGGATGGTAATGCGAAACGCCTGTTGTACTCCATTGGCACCCGCGATCTGCGCCGATTCGTACAGTTCCCTGGGAATCTCCTGCAAACCCGCAAGGAACAGCACGAACCCCAAACCAAGGTCCCACCATATCGACGCCATGCTGACGCCGTAGAGCGCCCAGGAAGTGCTCGTTATCCACGGCACCGAAGGTATCCCGAAGAAACCAAGGTAGTTGTTGATGATTCCGTACTGGGTGTCGAGTATCCAAACCCAGATCAATCCGATTACTGTCGCCGAAACGACGTTCGGTGCAAAGAACATCGCTCGACTAAAACCGGAAAGCGGCCACCCCTGGTTTACGTACATGGCAAACATCAGTCCAAGGACGGCTATGCCGGGAACGATTACCAACCCGTAGTGCACCGTATTCCGAAACGCCTTGGCGACGTACTGGTCACCCATCGCTTCGGCGAAGTTCTGAAACCCGACCCAGATGGGTTTGGCGATGATTCCCCAGTCCGTAAACGCGACGTAGACGCCGAAAACGGCCGCCGCGACGATGATGATCAGGAACGGGACCAGGAATGGAAGCAGAAAGGCGTACGCCGACCAGTGTACGCGTTTTCCCTTCCACCGCACGGCTCGCATTCGCGTTCGAAGACTCTCTACCATCTGTTGCATACACTCCCGGTTGCAGCCGTTCGAGCGACGAACTTCGCCGGCGGCAATCCGCCGCCGGCGAAGCACAATGCTACCCTTCGTCCAGGTCTTTCTGCCAACGTTCGTGTAACTCTTCCATCGCCACTTGCGGGCTCTTCTCACCTACCCACACCGGGTCGAGCGTCTTCACCATGAAGTTGTCACCGGTGTAGATCGTGAAATCGTCCGCGGCGAGGATTGGAATCTCGCCGATCTTCGCATGCTCCATGCCCTCGACAAAGGCACCGCGAACCTTCCACGGCGGCCCCGCCGTCCGGTAGTCGGGACGGCTGACGATCGATTTGCGCGGACTGACACCGCGCCCTTCGGTCGTCCACAGAAAGCTGTTATCCGACAGCCACTTGATCGCGGCGATCGTCGCCTCGTAACGCCCCGTGTCGGTTTGTGTGTACATCTCGATGCCGCCCATTTCGAAGTAGGTGTCGCGGTTGTCTTCACCGATCTGTGGAAACAGGAACGTCTCGAAATTGAGACCCTGCTGCAGATAACCATTGATTGTCCACGGGCCGGTCCAGAAGATCGACCCCTGTCCGTTGCCGAAAGCCTTGTATCGATCGGTCACCTCACGCGACGAAACCTTGTGCTCGTCGAAAAGCGCGAGCACCCATTCCATGGCGCGAATACCGGCCTCAGGGTTGACACACGCGGTCCGGAGGTCATCGCTTGCGCGGCGGAAACCCATTTGATGGGAGACGATCCCCCACGTCACGTTGGGTTGAACAGCCGATGCCGTTTGCATAATGCCCGATCGGATCACCTTCCCCGACGAATCGTACTGCGTCATCGCCTTGGCCCACTCGAGCAAGGATGCGTTGTCCTGTGGGAAATTGGAAGGATCCAAACCCGCCTCGGCAACGTGGTCCATGTTGATCTCCGGTTGGAGACTCATCAGGTCCATCGGGATCGAAAAAAGCTCGTCACCGCCGTAGTTCGGGTAGCGAGCGTTCTTCAGCGACGACTCTGTGAAATCGGAAAGGTCGAGGTCCACCTGCCGCGCCAGATCGTTCAAAGGCACCGTCACTCCGTCGCGTGCGAACAGCGCCCCCTTACCGGCCGGAAGACCAAACCCCATGTCGGGTGCTTTGCCGGTCGCAACCGCCGCGAGCAGCTTGGTGCGGTATTGTTCGTACGGTACCAACTCTTTTCTGATCTGGACGCCCTTGTCGCGATGCGCGTCGTTGAACAACGCAATCCAGCGGTCTTCGACTTCGCCGTCCGACGCCGAGTTCGGGCTCCAGTGAACCAGTTCCGTGGTCCGCATCTGACCTGGAGCGTGTCCGCTCTCTTCCTTGGAACCGGACGCGTGTAGGCGCTGCGGTCCGGCAGCCATGAGAGTGGCTCCCGCCGCAGCCATTCCGGAGACCTTGAGAAATTCGCGCCGTGACATGCCGTGTTCCTTGCTCATTCTGTTCCCCCTTCACCTTTGACGCCGTCAGCGTCGTTTTATGATTTCGAACACGGGTATTCCGCCGTGCCCGCCAAGGCGGTCATCTTTTTGCGACGGCCGCCGGTACGCACTACCAGATTGACAGCCGGACTCCTTGCGTTTTTCCCAGAGCTTCGAGGAAGAAAAAATCACCGTACGGGAGCACCCGGTTCGTTTCTCCGCGGGGAACGTTGGATGCACCATGAACAATCAGCCCATCAGCGGCCGGCGCATCTGCCACGCTATGACAACTCACCAGCTCCGAAAGAATCGCGTGCGCGATATCGGCGTACCTGCCATCGCCATTCCGCGGAGACGTCTCGGACAGGTCGATGAGCCCAGACGCGATTATTGCACCAGCCGAGCTGTCGATCGGCGCCGAATCGTCGGCAACATCAAAATCCCAGACCGGAATCAACGATTCTTGCCCGGCCAACGCGTCAAGGACATAATCGGCCGCTGCGCGCGATAGGGCCAAAAACCGCTCCTCGCCGGTGTGCCGGTATGTGTTTAGAAATCCGTAGATAGCCCACGCCTGCCCGCGACTCCAAATCGATCGGTCGTGGGCCCCTTGATACGTCGCAGGCCCTTTTGGCGCGCCCGACTCAGGATCAAACTCAAAGGTATGGAACGTGGATCCGTCGGACCGCATCAAAACGTCGCCGGCCGTTTCAGCGTGCGCGATCGCAATATCCGCGTACGTGCGGCAACCGCGTATCTCGGCCGCCCAGAAGAGAAGTGAGAGGTTCATCATCGTATCGATGATCATTCGCCCGCGGTTGCACCACCCGACACGTCCATCGCCAATATAGAGATCATCGTTCCACGCACGAATGAACCGCCCGTTCTCGACATAGCGCCCGGCCAGTACGTCCGCCGCATCAAGTGCGTGTGCCCGCGCAACGACGTTTCCGGTGATCATCCACTCTGCGACAAGCGACGGCAAGAAAAGGAACCCGACATCGTGGTCCAGGCGGTCGCGACGATCGAGCCTGCGAACGAGGTAAGCGTGCTGCGAGCGGGCCGCGCGTTTGAACAGCTCGTCATTGGTGGCGACGTACGCCAGCCATAGCATGCCGCTGTAAAAACCGGCGACCCAGCTATCGCCGCCCGCACGCCAATAGCGCCCACCGGCGATTCCCGATTCGGGCGGGACGAACCAGAATCGACCAACGGTACGACGAAGCTTGTCGACCGCGTCAACGAACCTCCCCGCAAAGTCGGACGTTTCGCCGTCGATTCGAGTTCCGTTCCCTTGCGCGTGATCTCGCAACAACGTCAAAGGTCAGCCTATTCCATATTTCTTCTCGGCGTCGCCGAAAACGCGGTCGAAGATGTTCAAAACGCGGTCCAGTTCCTCCCGGCTGATCGTTAATGGTGGAATCAGCTGCATCCTGTTGTAGTAATACCCACCCTTTTCGTAGAGCAGCCCCTCTTCAACCGATCGCGCACAAACATAGCTGCCCGCTTCTGCCGCAGGCTCTTTCGTCTTTCGATCTTTTACGAGTTCGATTCCGGTGTAGATTCCTTTCATATCGACGTGCCCGATAATCGGGTGTCTCTCTTCCAGGTCACGAAGTCCTGCGCGGAAGTAGTCTCCTGACTCGTTCACGCTTTGCAAAAAGGCCGGCGAAGAGACGACGTCAATGACGTGGTTTGCCGCGGCGCACGCCAGCGCATTGCCCGCCTGGGTAGACACGTGCGCACCGGGCCCCCACTCGGCAAGAATATCCTCCCGTGCAATCACCGCCGCCAGGGGCAAACCACCACCCAGCGCTTTCGATGTCACGACGATGTCCGGCTCGATACCGGAGTGCTGGTAGGCCCACATCTTCCCGGTCCTTCCCAAACCGGTCTGGATTTCGTCGATAATCAATAGCATCCCAAATCGATCTGCAATTCGTCGAAGTGTTTGGAGGTATTCGGGCGGTGGGATGTAGTAACCAGCCGAGCTTTGGAACGGCTCAACCAAGATAGCCGCAACGTTGCTGATTCCCTTGACGCCGTCGGTGAACGGTGATTCCTTACTTTCCAAGAGCCGTTCGAACGCGTAGAGCGATTCCATCCCGAAACCCGGAAAATCGTCGTCCGGTTTGCGGTACTCGTGGGGAAAATGAAAATAGCCGACAGCTTTGTCGGGAAGGACGGGATAGAAATACGGTTGCATGTTCCCCTTCCCGGTTAGCCCCATTGTCCCGTACGTCACGCCGTGGTAGTCACCGTAGGCGGTCAGTATGTAGGGTTGTCCGGTATAGTACCGCGCCGCACGTACGGCCAGTTCGATTCCATCCGACCCGGTAACACCGAAAACCACCTTCGTTTTGTCCTTGATTCCGGAGACTCGGGTGAGTTTTTCCGCCAAACGAATGCGCTCCACGTGCGGGAAGTCAAAATAGTGGGTGAGCTGAGACGCCTGCTTTTGGATTATCTCGGTGATCTCTTTGTTGCACTCGCCCAGTTGAGATACAGAGAAACCTGCGAGGAGATCAAGGTACTCTTTTCCGTCCGCATCATACAGGTAGGCGCCGTTCGCACGCTCGATGATCGGCGCAATGTCGAAGAGACCCCATCCAACCCCACCAAACGACTCGTATTCGGCCCATTTTCGAGCCAACTCTTTTGATTTTGGTCCGAAAGGCGCGTCTGCGATGCGTTTTTTCATCTCGCCGCTCTGCACTCGCAGCCTCTCCCGCTGCGCCGCTTTGCTGTGCCGTGCCGAATGTACCATGGCGTTCCTCCAAATGGTTTTTGAAACTCAATGAGCTTTGGGAATCGCACCCATCAACGACGGGCGCCCCATTCCCAACCTCTGCGATTAGATCGCGCGCTCAAAAAATTCCTGTAACGTTTGAGGCGTGATCTCCCGCGGGTTGCCCGCCTCTAGGTCCTCCGCTCGTTCCTCGAGGATCTCGGTAAACATCAGAATTGCGTCGGCCTTTACACCCAAAGATGCAAGCCGTGTGGGAATCTCTACCTCTTCGAGCAACGCCCGAACCGAATCAACACCTGCCTGTGCGGCAGATGACTCATCCATCGCGTTCGTGTCGCGGCCCATCGCCTGCGCAATGGAACCCAACCGTTCAACCGTTTGGTCGAAATTAAACTCCAGCGTTGGGACCAACAGCGCGGCAGCGGTCTCTCCGTGGTGAGTGTGGTATATCGCACCGACGGCTTCGCTGGCGTGGTGCCCTATGACGACATCAACGAAGGCGATAGCCAGCCCAGCGAGTGCGCTGGCCCACCCCATGGCGGCCCGCGCTTCGAGATCATTGCCGTCTCGGAAGGCGCGTCGAAGGTAGCGTGCGCAAAGCCGTATCGACTCCAACGCGAGCATGTCCGAATACGCGTGCGCCAGCTTCGTTGTGTACGCTTCAACGGCCTGCGCCAGTGCATCACCACCGGCCGACGCTGTTAGTTTCGGTGGAGCGGTACTCATCAATTCCGGATCGATTATCGCCACTTTGGGGATGATCCAGTCGCTCATAAAACCGTCCTTCCGCTTCAGCGCCGTGTCGCTAATCACGGTGTACGGGGTGACCTCACTGCCGGTGCCTGCTGTTGAAGGCGCCGCAATAACCGGAAGGACGTCGCGACTCACTTCGGTACCGGAGACGTAGTCCCATACGTCTCCTCCCATTCGAGCGACGACGGCAACCGCTTTCGCCGTGTCCAGCGCGCTTCCCCCACCCAAGCCGACGACAACGTCTGCACCGAAACGCGCCGCCTCACCGGCGGCCGCGTTCACCATACCGCGCTCCGGGTTACTTCCGACTTGATCAAAAACCAACGATTGGACGCCCGATTCCCGCAAGGCGTTCACGATTCGGTCTGTGTAACCCGACGTCCTCATGCTATTTCGGCCGGTGACTACCATCGCTTTTGAACCGTAGGTCCGGGCGATCGCCCCTATTTCATTAGTCTTACCGGGTCCGACATGGATCCTCGTTGGCGCAAACGTAGAAAACGTAATCATCCTCGAACCCTCACCGTATTGCCGGTCCTTTGGTTTCCGTGACGGAGGTCGGATTGGGCCACCGTTCGATCACGGATGAATCCAGCGCCTTCAACTTTTCCAGCGAAAACGTCTTGGATTGACAAAGGGCGAATACCTCTTGCTCAAGGCTGTCGATCGTCCGCCCGATCTCAATGAGTTCGTCCAGTGGGATCGAGGCGGGGACAAAGAGCACCCCGTGGCGATCAGCGACCAGGAGGTCACCGGAATGGACCTGGAGTCCGGCCACCCGTACCGGACCACCGTAGTCGATGTAGTGTCCGTTCCCGTGAGAAGGAAGCACCTCTGTTGAGAAGAACCGGAAGCCAAGTTCGCTGACGCCGTCCAGGTCTCGAACAGCACCATCGACGATCGCACCCGAACACCCGAGTGCTTTGTAGACGTTGGCATAGAACTCACCCCAGTTCGCACCGACCGCCGGTTTGTCCACGTCCTGGCAAACGACGACCTTTGGCTCCGGCATCGCCGCCACGTAGTCCCAAAAGGTGTACTCGTGTATTCCCGGTTGTGCGGCAGTTGCCGGTAGATCGGTTTGTACGCGGCAGGTCGCGGCGTATCCAACCAGCATCGGCATGTCCGGAAAACGATCGATCATCGTCGCGTCACAGAAACCGGTGCTCGCAGGGATCTCGTTGTACGTTTCCACGGCATTCGCAAGTGTCGGTACCGTCATCGCCTTGAGTAGTTCGAAGTTTTCTGGCGTATGGCTGTGATGCATGAATACCCCTTTCAACAATGGTTAAACATTTTCGTTAAACGTTTACGCCTTTAGAGAGTACTATGGTGTCTTGGCTTTTGTCAACCGCGCTTCGTCTCTCAATCGCGTCTATTTTTCGACATTATTTTTTATTTTTTTACTTTTTTGTCATATTTTTGCTGTTTTTTCGTCTTATACGCTTCTGTTGCACAATCCATGAGTTGACTCTTGACAACCGCAAAGCGTCTGTTAGACTTTAACGTTGTACGTAAACGTTTAACTTAAGGAGAAGTCAATGAAGAAATTCCTTAACACCGCGCCGGCGTTTGTAGACGAAATGCTGGACGGTATCTACGGTGCCCACCCGGACCTTGTAACCTACGCGGCGAACGACCGCCGGTGCCTGGTTCGGAAGAGCCCTCCGGTGGCGGGAAAAGTCGGTATCGCAACGGGAGGCGGTTCCGGGCATCTTCCCCTCTTCCTCGGTTACGTTGGACACGGAATGCTGGACGGCTGTTCTATCGGCGGCGTTTTTCAATCCCCGAGCGCGGAACAGATGGTCGAGGTAACAAAAGCGATTGATGGTGGCGCCGGCGTTCTCTACATATACGGCAACTACGGCGGCGACATCATGAATTTCGAAATGGCGATTGAACTGGCCGACGCGGAAGGCATCCGCGTTGAACAGGTCGTAGCGGGTGACGATGTCGCATCGTCACCCAAAGGCGAAGAAGAGAAACGTCGAGGGGTTGCCGGTATCTTCTTTGTGTACAAAGCTGCCGGCGCAAAAGCCGCAGAACTGGCTTCCCTCGATGAAGTCAAACGGGTGGCTGAAAAGGCGGCGGCAAACGTCCGGACGATGGGTGTCGCGCTCTCACCGAATACCGTTCCCGAAGTCGGAAAGCCGCAGTTCTCACTTGGAGAGAATGAGATGGAGATCGGGATGGGAATCCACGGTGAACCGGGTATCCGCCGGGGACCGATTCGACCTGCGGATGAAATTGTCGATGAAATGCTGGGAGCTATCCTCGAAGACCTCCCGTATCGGAAGGGTGACGAAGTTGCGGTTCTGATAAACGGCTTAGGAGCCACGCCCCTCGAAGAACTCTATGTGTTGTTCAAACGTGTCAGGGAAGTTCTCGACGACAACGGCATTACTATCTTCCACGCGTACGTCGGTGAGTACGCAACTTCGTTGGAAATGGCGGGTGCTTCGATTTCTCTGCTGAAACTGGACGACGAGTTGAAATCACTCGTCGCAACCTCGGCACGAACACCGTTCTTTGAACAGGCGACGCTCTCCTGAGGCAACGGCATGCGAGATGTAACCGCCGCAGATATCAGGTCTTTCCTGAACACGATGCAGGAGAGGGTCGAAGCAGCGAAAGACGAACTCATTACCATGGATGCGGTCATGGGTGACGGCGACCTCGGTCTGACAATGAGTGCCTCGTTCACGGCTGCGGTCGCCGCTGTGAACGAATCGCCGTCGGACGAGATCGGTGGGACGTTCGTCACCGCCGGGATGGCCGTCGCCAAGGCAGCACCGTCCACGATGGGAACTCTGCTGGCTACCGGACTGATGCGTGCGGGTAAGGCACTGGCAGGTAGAAAGATCTTTGACTCGAAAGGAGTTGCCGCGTTCTTTGCCGGCATGGCCGACGGCATTCACCATCGTGGAAAAGCGGAACTGGGCGACAAAACGGTACTTGACGTGGTGGCGCCGGTTGCTGAACGGGCGAAAGAACTCGCGGCGGAGGGAGCCGGGATTGAGAAAACCGTCGCGGCGCTGGTTGAGGAGGCCGACGCCGCGTTTGAACGCACCACCACGATGGTCGCCAAGCGAGGACGCCTGGCGTACCACGGCGAGAAATCGGGCGGCGTGCCCGACCCCGGTGCGACCGTCGCAACGTACATCGTTCGAGCGCTGAAAGAAACGGTCGAAGCGGTATCAGCCGAGGCAGATTAAGGGAGGTAACGCATGGGTATCGATATCAACCTGAGAGCGATTGAAGCGACTCCGCAGACGTTCGATCGTTTCGGGGCGGTAGTTACGACGGAGGGGTGCAACCCCGTTTTCGAATCTCCGGAATTCGATTTCTTCGGTCGTCTCGCTTCAACGAGTTTTGGAGAGTGTGTGGCGTTCGGAATGGTGGTTGCTCGCCCAGGACCGATGGTGTCGATGGTATTCGAACGACACCGGAACACGCCCGAACTCATTGCTCCGCTGACCGGGACGGTCGCCGTGGTCCTTGGAGAAAAAGGTGACGCCCCTCCCGACGATTCCGGGTTCTCGGCCTTCATTGTGAAACCGGGCCGGGCACTCATTATCGCACCCGGTGTTTGGCACTTCGCACCGTTGGCGAGCAGTTCCACCGTTTCAATCCTGATCGGGTTTCGAGAAGGAACGCCAAACGATGACGTAGAGGTACACAATTTGGAGGAAGAACGGGGCGTACGCTTCCAGGTATCCGTTCCGGCTGGTGGTGACGGTGCTCAGTGAGGAGAGAATCTCCCGCAACAACGCAGAAAACTGGAAATCGAACGCACCGGAATTACCCCCGTAAGGCGAACCCGGCGTCCGGCGATCATTTCGTGATCAATCGCCGGCTCTGCCCCGAAACGAACCTTCTCGGTTGGAGCGAGCTCTTTACGCGTCCACTGTCGACTCTTTCGATGCTTCCTTGCTCCGAAACGAGATGGCGTCCTTGCGCACGCTCACCAGAATGTGACTCCCCTCGCCGAAGCGTCTCTTTAATATCTCCAGCGCCAAGGGGTCCTCGATCTCTCGCTGGATCGTTCTGCGGAGCGGGCGGGCGCCGAACTTCGGGTCATAGCCGATTTCGATCAATTTGTCCCGGGCGGCGCGGTTCACCTCGAGGGTGATCTCCTTATCCGCCAGGCGTACCTGCACTTCGCCGATCAGGATATCCAGGATATTCTGAACCTGCGCATCGGAAAGGCTGTGGAAAACGACAATCTCATCCACGCGGTTGATGAACTCAGGCCGGAAGCGCCGCTTGAGCTCGTTCATCGCGGAGGCGCGGATCTCTCTGTACTCCATCAGGCCCTCGGCGGATCGGAAGCCCACCTGCGACTCGCGGGATATCTCCCGCGCGCCTGCATTGGAGGTCATGATCAGGACGGTGTTTCGGAAGTTCACCTTGTGTCCCAAGTTATCTTGGAGTTCGCCCTCCTCGAGTACCTGCAAGAGCAGGTTGAAGACGTCCGGATGCGCCTTTTCGATCTCGTCCAGGAGGACGACGCTGTAGGGCTTGCGGCGGATCTTCTCGGTGAGCACGCCCCCTTCGTCGTAACCCACGTAGCCGGGAGGCGCCCCGACGAGGCGTGAGACGTTGTGCTTCTCCATGTAATCGGACATGTCGATGCGGATCAGGGCATCCTCGGAGCCGAAGAGGTACTGCGCGAGCGTCTTGGCGAGCAGGCTCTTCCCCACGCCGGTGGGACCCAAGAAGATAAAGGACCCCATGGGTCGTTCCGGAGCGCTCAGGCCGGTCCGGGAGCGGCGGATGGAGCTGGCCACCGCCTTGATCGCGTCGTCCTGACCGATCACCGTCTGGTGCAGCTCATCTTCTATCTGCAGGAGCCGGTCGCTTTCGCTCTGGGCCAGCCGGACCAGGGGGATGCCCGTCATTTCGCTCAGGACGTACTGGATGTCCTCGGAGTCCACGATGCTCTGCTCCGTCCGAAGCGTCACCTTCCACTGGCTCTTGAGTTCCTCCACCCGGCCCTTGAGCTTACGAACCTCGTCGCGAACGGCGGCGGCGCGTTCGTAGTTCTGGCTGTTCACCAGCGCGATCTTTTCCGAGTTGAGTCGCTCGATCTCCTGCTCCAGCTCCGCAACTTCCGTGGGGCGGACGCTGTTGTTGATACGCTTGCGGCTGCCCGCTTCGTCTATCAGGTCGATCGCCTTGTCCGGTAGGAAGCGGTCGGCGATGTAGCGACGCGACAGTACTGCCGCCAGCTCCAGGGCGCCCGGCGTATAGGAGACGTTGTGGAACTCCTCGTAGCGATCCTGGATTCCCTTGAGGATCTCGATTGTGTCATCCACGTTCGGCTCGTCCACCATGATCGGCTGAAAACGCCGTTCCAGGGCCGCATCTTTCTCGATGTACTTCTTGTACTCGTTCAACGTGGTGGCGCCGATACACTGGATCTCGCCGCGGGACAACGCCGGCTTGAGCATGTTGCTGGCGTCGATGGCACCCTCGGCCCCACCGGCACCGATGATGGTGTGCAACTCGTCGATGAAGAGGATCACGTTACCGTTGTTGGTGATCTCCTTCATCACCCGTTTGAGACGCTCTTCAAACTCGCCGCGGTACTTGGTTCCGGCGATGAGCGCCGCCAGGTCCAGGGTGAGCAGACGCTTGCCCACGAGTACCTCCGGTGCCGTGCCGTCCACGATGCGCTGCGCGAGGCCCTCTACGATGGCCGTCTTACCGACGCCGGGCTCCCCGATCAGAACGGGGTTGTTCTTGGTGCGCCGCGCCAGGATCTGGATAACTCGCTCGATCTCCCTGTTGCGCCCCACCACGGGGTCCAGTTTCCTCTCCCGCGACATGCGCGTCAGATCACGGGAAAACTCATCCAGCGTGGGGGTCGTCTTCTTGCCGCTCTGGGCGGTGCTGGTTCGCCGGCGCGGCTGCCCCTGCGACGTACTCTCACTGCCGGCGGAGGCGGAGGCGGTTGCGGTCCCCCCGGACCGGGTGCCGCTCATCTCGGCGATGATCTCCCGAAGCTGCTCGAAAGTGACGTTGTACCGCGCCAGGAAGCGCGCCGTCTCGCTACCCTCTTCTCGGGAACAGGCGAGGAGCAGGTGCTCCGTACCGATGTACTCGTGACTCAGTCGTCGCGCTTCCTCGGCGGAATCCTCCAGAACCTTGCGGCCCCGCGGTGAGGGCGGTACGTCGCCGAGCGTGAAACCGCCGCGTTTCTTGGGAATGGTATTCTCGAGTTCGATCTGCATCTTGGCCGGATCAATCGAGACGCGCTCAAGCGCCTTGTACCCGAGCCCGCCCCCCTCTTTGAGGAGCGCCAGCATGATGTGCTCCGGCAGAAGCTGGTCGGAGTGGAATCGTTTCGCCTCGTCCTGTGCGAGTATCTGGAGAACGCGCTGGGCGCGTTGTGTCAGACCCTTAAACATCAGTCCCCCTGTGATATCTTCCCTTCAATGATATCGCGCACAAAAGCGGCTCGCCGTTCCGCTTCCGGTTCGTCTTCCCCCGCATCTGACGACTGAAGCGTCGTCACGTGACCCGGTTGAATGAGAAAGAGGAGCTCGTCGATCGCTTCCAGTTCCAACCCGACCGGTTCACCGAATGAAACGGCAAATCGAACGACGGAAAGCAACCCGAACGCCTCCTCGACCGAGAGGCGCCTGGCGTGACGAAGCGTTCCGAAGGCGCGGTGCCCCGCTTCAACGACGACGTCACGATGGTCGGCGAAGATGTCGTCTCGCGCGGCACGCTCATAATGTAATAACGCCTCACCGTACCCTTCAAGTTCGGCAAGGGTATCCGCTTCGTTCATGCCCCAGTTGGCACGGGCCAGAACGAGGTAGAGGGCGGCCGTGGAGTCGCTCCCGGATCCGAAGGCTCGAATCCCCACGTTCTCCCGGCGCAGTTCCCGGGAGACGTCTACCAGGCCGCCGCTCTGTTCGAGTCCCGGCAGGTGCACCATGATGCTTGCCGAGAGTCCGCTGCCGACGCGCTCGATATCGGGGAAGAGATACCCGTGGTGAAGCGCAACGGCGTACTGGAGGCGCTGTTCCAGTTCCGCGTCCAGATGAAAGGCTTCCTGCAGCGTCTCTTCAAGGTCGAGACCGCCGCGAATCGTATCGCAGACGACGTGATCGGAAGGGCCGCTACGGATAATCTGACGACCGTCGCGGGCGAGAAAGGCGTAGGCCTCATCGTTATCGGGGTCCAGGATGCCCCGTTCCACAAAATAGCGGCGCAGGGCGTCGTTCACGGTGGCGCCGTCAACCTGGACAAAGGTCCGGCTGCTCTCGTCGAAGGTCGCCTCCAGGAGGCGCCGGAGGTGGAGTTCCTCCTCGGACGTCATCCTGGGGTAGAACGGCAGGGAACTGATATTTCGCTTCAGGCGGATTCGACTGGAGAGCACGATATCGCGTTCGGGACCGGGAAGGGAAAACCAGCCGGAACGCGTCGCAACGGGGACGTGGCTAATCATGTGAGTCGGATTCGAGTCTCTCCAGCCGGTCACGGACGCGCGCCGCCGATTCGAAGTCTTCCTCGGAGAGGGCGGTTGCCAACTGGGCGCGCAACGCCTCGCGATCGACAAACATACGGCGGAACCGCTCCAGCCGCTTCGGAATGCGCCCGGCGTACGACACCGTTTCCGCCTGGTTACCGACGATCCGATCGATGGAATGGGCAAAGACGGAATAACAGTCGGAACAGCCCACACGATGGTAGAGAACGACTTCCCGCAGCGTTGTGCCGCACCGTGAGCAGCTCTCCGTCTGCCCCGGAAACGAGCCGTCCCATGCAAGTGCGCCCTCCATCAGGTACGCGAGGGTCACCGGCGTCTGGGTGGATCTGCTCAACCCCAGTTCCCTGGCGCGAGCGGAGGTGATCTCAACCTGGCGGCGTTTTCCATTTCGAATCTGGACGATGCGGACTCGTTTCATTGTGCGTGTATACTATCACGGCCGCTGCGGATTGAACTACGCGTGCGGCAGGTCTCCTTTGGGGAACAGATGACCGTGGCACGACTTCGTGCCTGCCTTCGGAAAGAAGAGCAAAACGCTTGGCTTCGCTACGCTGCAGAGATGCGTTTTGTTCTTCTTTCCGGGTGCGGCCGGTGGTATTCGTCTCCAACCGGCCATGTGATCTCCAAAATGAGACCCGCCCGTGCTTTTACAGAGACAACGCCGCCGGAGGGCTTGTCGTCCTCCGATCATACTGAGAATTGATGCTACCCGTGGCGGCGCAGGATTCGGTCGGGACGTACCCGCGCGGCCTTGACCGCGGGCAAGAGGCTGGCGAGGAACGAAATGGCGATAGCCAGCAGGGCGGAGGCTGCGACGGGCAGGACGTCGATGGACACCGGGATCGTCTCCAGATAGAACTCGGAACTGAAGAGTTCCACCCGGCTCCCGAAGGCGCGCAGAAGAGCGTCCAGACCCGCCAGCACCCCGTTGATGTTCGCCGCCAGCGTCAATCCGACCACGACGCCGATCGCCGTGCCGGATACCCCGAGGATCGTTGCGGCGGTCAGGAATGCACCGATAATCGTACCTCTCGGAGCACCGTTGGCCCGCAGAATAGCGATCTCCGTTTCCTTTTCCAGAACCAGCAGGATGAGACTCGAAGAGATGTTTATCGCCGCCACCACGAGCACGAGGGCCATGATAAACACCAGGAGATTCCGGGAGGTCTGCAGGGAAACGTACCGGGCGCGCTCCGTTCCGTACCAGTCCGAAACGTGCCACTCCGGCGCGACAACGCGGGCGACAGCCTCCCGGACGGCAAGGGCTTCCCGTTCCGCCGTTGCGCTGCCCACCGAGCGGAACCCACGATTGAAGAGCGGGTTGGGCAGCGCATAGGGGTCGTCAATACGGACACCGATGATTGCGCGGGCGCTTTCGTCGGCGAGAATCTGACGCCCCCGGTCCAAGGACACAAGCGTCCAGAGCCGGTCCAGGTCACGGTATCCGGTCGACACGATACCGGAAACGGTAAAACGGCTGACCCGCGGCAGGAACCGCCCCTCCCCGAGCGATCGCACCGTGAGAACGCGAACCTCCTCCCCAAGGGCTACGTCGAGTCGCCGGGCGACGGCAACACCGAGGACGATGCTTTCGCGGTTGGTGATTTCCAGTTCACCCGCGACCACCTCCACCAGTCCCGCGGCATCGTCATTCCAGAACGGGCCTTCAAGCGCGCGAATCGTGACGCCCGTGCGCGCCGTTTCTGAGTACAGGAGACCAAACCCCTGCAGTTCCGAGACGACGCCGTTCACGCCCGGCAGGAGCCGGAGGCGCTCGGCATTGGCATCCATCTCTTCCTCACTCTGGGGAAAACGGGCAACCGCGCGCACGTGGTAACTGCCCAGTTCGACAAAACGCTGCGTAATCCCGCGGACCATCGATTCCGCCACCTGCTGGACCAGAATCAGGGGGACGATACTGAGCGCTACGCCCAGGACCGTTCCGACGAGACGCCCACGGTTTCGTTTTCCGAGGCCCCGGACAAACCGGAGTCCCAGCGTTACGCTACCGCGCGTAGTTCTCCCCCTTCCAGGCGCAGAACGCGTTCGCACTGCCCGGCGAGGCCGGTGTCGTGGGTTACAAGGATCAACGACTTCTCACGGCGCGCCACCAGATCAAAGAGGAGTTCCGTAAGGAGAGCGGAGTTTTCCTCGTCCAGGTTGCCGGTGGGTTCGTCGGCGAGCACTACGTCGGGGTCGTTCATGAGCGCCCGGGCGCAGGCGAGGCGCTGTCGTTCTCCGCCCGAGAGGTGTGCCGGAAGGCGTTCCCGTCGATCGATAATGCCGAGTTCTTCCATCAGCCCCCGGGCCCGTTCGAGAGCGTCCCGGCGGCTCAGACCGGCGATATACGCCGGCAGCATGACGTTTTCCTCCGCGGTGAAGTCGCGCAACAGGTAGTGGAACTGGAAGACGAGCCCGATATGGCGCGCGCGGAAACGCGTGACCGTCTCCGTGTCCATACCGGTAATCGTCCGGTCGGCGACGACGATCGAACCGGAATCGGGAGCGTCCAGGCCCGCGATGAGACTCAGGAGCGTGCTCTTGCCGGAGCCGCTGGCCCCCGTCACGGCGAGGCGTTCACCGGGGGATACCGCGAAGGTGACGTCCTGGAGCAGTTCCAGGCGTTCGCTGCCGTTGGGAAACGACCGTGCCACGTGTTCAACAACTACCACAATGCAGCCTCCCTATTCATCTCGAAGCAGTTCGCTGGGTCGGTACCGTGCCAGCCGGCGACTCGCCACATAGGCGGCGCTCAGGGCGGTGGTGATCGCCACCACCGGGATCGTGATGATCTCCACGGCAAAAATCTCGACCGGAACGTCGGTCAGGTAAAAATACGCGGGCGAGAATATCCGTACCGCCTGTAGCGGCACCCCCCTGACGCGCGCCACTATCGACGCAAGGGCCGTGAGTACCACCTCCGCGACGCGAAACACGTCGTTGATATTGTACGCGAGGAACAGACCCAGCATCGTCCCGAGGACCGCACCGGCAACGCCGATGATGGCTCCTTCCAGGACAAAAACGGTCTGCACGCTCCGCGGCGGCGCGCCAATCGCGTTGAGGATCGCAATATCCTCGGCGCGTTCGAAGATGCTTCGCCTGAGCGACTGGAATATGTTGGCCCCCACCACGATGAAGATGAGCCCGATGAGGAGCGTCATCATCGTTTTTTCCACCCGGAGGGCGCCGAAGATACCCCGGTTGAACTCCCGCCACGTCTGGACCGTGGCGCCCGCAAAGGCGTCGCCCGTGGCGGTTGCTATAGCCGCCCGGCCTCGGTCGAGTTCGAAGCGATCCATGAGCTTGATGCCGATCACGACGGGCTCGGTTGCCTCGAGCAGATCGCGAGCGGTGGCGAAGGAGGCGAACGCCCAGGCGCGATCGTAGTCGAGGTAGCCGCTCTGCACCACACCGGCCACCGTCATCGATACCTCCCGGGGCGCGGAGCCGCCGCCGGGGATGAACATCACCTGCACGGGGTCTGAAACGCGCACGCCGAGCGCCCGCGCTAACTCCGAGCCGACCACGATGGAGCCCGGGGTCCTCAGGTCGAACTCCCCGGACCGGATCTGCAACTGACCGGCCGCGCCGGGGTCGAGTTCGAGCCACTCTTCCGGGACGATCCGGAGCAAGACCCCCTGCGTTTCGGGCCAGAACCCCCGCGCCAGCGACTGGATTTCCATGAGGGGTACTGCGGCGGTAATTGCCGGATCGTCGCGGAGGCGCTCGATCGCCGCCGAGTGCTCCGGTGAGAGGATCGGCGAATCGGTTGCGATCCGCACGTGGTAGGAACCGAGTTCGAGGATGTTGTCTATCGTGCTCGACTGAAAGCCGTTCATGACGCCCAGAACCGCCACCAGCGTCATGACACCCGCGGCGATCCCCAGCGCCGAAAGGACCGAGACACCGGAACTGCGCCCTTTACGGGCGAGCAGACGACCGGCCACAAAGAGAACCCACTTCATCGGCCGGCCTCGTCCGGGAACTCCCGAACCTCGATCAATTGACCGTCGCGATAGAGTTCCTCCCGGACCCGTCGGTCGTTCTCCAGGAAGACCTTTATGAACAGTTCGCCGTCACGGTACCGCAGTTCCTCCGTGGAGCCGTCGGGAAAACGCACCGTCTCGCGTAGGAGTTCGTCGTCGGCAGTGACACGTGTCCGGGACGACCCGTCGGCGGCGAAGAGCGTCTCCTCTACCAGGCGCTCCCGACGCGTCTCGCGCTCCACTCGAATCAAACGTCCCTGATCGTCATAGGTGAACTCCTCCAACTCTACGACGCGCCCCGCCTCGGTGACGGTTCGCGACGCCCGCCGTCCCTCCCGGTACGCCACCGTTTCGGTGCGAGGCCCCCGGGTTTCCACGGTCTCGGTCAACCCCGTCTCGTCGTAGCGCCGTACTTCCGACGCGACCCCGTTTTGACCGGAACGGTCCACGGCGACGGGCCGCAACTGTTCGTCGTATCTGCGGATTTCGCTGCGAGCGTCGTCTTCCAGGATCTCCTCGGCGGCTACGCTGTACTTCACGGCGAGACAGGTGCCGTCCGCGTCACACCGCGTGACGCTCCGGAGCGTTCCGTCCGGTCGGTAGCGATACACCTCGGTGAAGCGTTCGACACCCTCCGCATCGAATTCGCGCACCGATGCCGTCACGCCCGCATCGAACGTGACCTCCCGGCGCCCGACGGCCACGCCATCGCGATACAACGACAACGTCACCGGCGCCCCGGGCGTTTGTGCTTCATCGCGGGCCAGTACGAACCCCTCTTCCAGCCGTTCCGGTATCTCCCGGAGTTCCATGAAGTCGGCGTTCGAGGTGTACCACCGCGTTTCCTGCGCCGCGAGCGGACACGCCGCGAGCACGAGCGCGAGCGCGAGGGACGCGCCGGGAGCGGAAGCCGCGCGACCTCTAGGCGAGCAGTTCGTCAAGGTACGCGTCCCGATCAAAGGGAACCAGATCATCATAGGACTCGCCCGTTCCGAGGAAGGCGCAGCCGATTCCAAAGTCACGCGCCACCGGGACGAGGATGCCGCCGCGCGCACTCGAGTCGTACTTGGCCAGGAGTACCGCGTCGACACCCACGGCGTCGTGGAACATCTCTACTTGGCGAAGCGCGTTCTGACCCGTTGTCGCGTCGATTACGAGGAGCTTCCGGTACACGGCATTGTCAGACAAGCGCGCCACAACGCCGTGGATCTTCTCGAGTTCGGCGATCAGATCGGTGCGGTTGTGCATTCGTCCCGCCGTGTCGGCCAGCACCACACGATCCCCCCGGGCGGCGGCGCTCTGAACGGCGTCGAAGACAACCGCCGCCGCATCCGACCCGGTGCCCTGCTTCACGATGCGCACGTTTAGGCGTCGCGCGTGTGTGTCAAGCTGCTCGACCGCGGCGGCGCGAAAGGTATCACCGGCGGCGATCACGACCCTGTCGCGACCGACCTGCCCCCCCAAACGGTGGGCGAGTTTTGCCAGGTTGGTGGTCTTCCCGACACCGTTCACACCGAGAACGAGAAATACGTTCATTTCGGCCGGGTCCAGATCGATAGGAGTTTCGATCAACGCTTCGCCGATAAACGAACGCAGCGCGGCGATCGCGTCGTCCCGGGAATCGTAGCGCCCGCTCTTCCGCAGTCGCTCGCTGAGCGCCATGGCGTTTGCCGCGCCCAGGTCCGCTTCCACCAGCGCATCCTCCAGCTCTTCGAAAAACTCCTCACCCTTTGAGCCGACAAAGAGCGAGCGCAGGCGAGATCCAAGTGTCTTCTTCATCGCGACCGTTTCACCTCGTATGGTATCCCTGACCGACGCGGATGTAGTCCGCAAGGCGCCACACCAAGTTGCCCAGGAAAAGCGTGCTCACCCCAAGGCTCCCGTAGTACGCGTAGAACACGGTGGTTGCGCGCCGAGTGTACAGCGACGCGTCGTCGATGTTGATATCCTGTCGAATGGTTCCCCCGGGAAAGAGGCCAAAATAGTCCTGATACACGCCGTTGAGGACGATGGGAACCGCCACGGATCCCAGAAAGAGAGCGAAGGAGTTGTAAAAACGCCGGCGCGAGGCGTCGAAGTCCGCCTCCCAGTCGTAGGACTCTTCTATCAACGCTTTCTCGATTGTCGTCGTGTCCAAGGTCCGGCGCTCCCCCGCCATGGCGCGGCCTTCGAGATACCCCGGTGCGCGCAGGGCAAACTGGACCGGCGCGTCCGGGGCCGGCACGACCACCGGGGCGGTACCTACCCACTCCACGCCGCGATAGACATCGGCGCCCGCCGGGTCGGACTCGATCCGCAATTCACCGACCACCGCCGCCGGTAACACCAGGGTGACTTCCGCGCGCTCGCCGGAGGCAATGACAACCGTTTCCCGGACGGAGGCGCCCCGGGGAGAGCGGGCGACAAGCTCCCGTTCCCCCACCGTGACGTTTTCCAGAAGACGGGTGCCGTCGCCTACGTACCGGGCGTCCAGGAATACCGCGGCGTCCTCCCGGGGCCGGCCCGTCACGTCAAAGACACGCACCTTGAGTTCCCCGTAGCGTCCGCCCGCCAAGTGTGCCACGAGATCCGGCGCGCACTCTTCGAGGGCCGCCGCCAGCTCCTCCGGGAGGGCCACGGCACGGCACACCTCCCGGCGCTCCGTGACGTGCCGCTGCACGCTCCAGACGGTGGCGAGCAGGTACTCCTCGACGCTCTCCACCACCAGGTAGAGGACCATGTCGGCGTCGTGTCGTTCCAAGTGACGTCTGTCGTTGACCAGGCGACGCCGAACCTCGGGAACGACATCCACAAGCTCGATCGCCTTGGTCGCCGCCACATGGACCGGCACCCGGTCCGGTATCTTCAGGAGCGAGGCCTCGCGGCGGAGTTCTTCACGGCGCGCACCGTCACTCTCGGGACTCGAACCCAGCAAGCTACCGCGATCCGCCCTGACCGTCTCCTCCGCGATTTCCCGTTCGACCTCCATAGATCGATCGGTTCGAACGCGCACCGCCATGGCTGCCCGCTCCGGTTCGGCCAGGACCCGCGCTTCCACGCCCCGGATCATGTCCGTTAGGAGGCCCGAAAGGCTGCCCAGGAGCGGTCGTAACTCGCGATTATCGGTGTCGGTCACCACGCCCACGATGGCTACCCGGTAGGCCGGACGCGTGTCCGTCAACTCGAGAGCGGATTGATCATCGCGATCGAAGATACCCCCCGAAGTGACCGGCGCTCCCGGCGCCAACAAAAGGAGGAGAATCCAGGCGGGAAGGAGGCGAGCGGCCTTCACCCTACACCTGCGATTTGAGGAAGGCGTCGATAAACTGGTCGAGATCACCATCCATGACGGCCTGGACGTTCCCCGTTTCTACGGTGGTGCGCAAATCCTTGACCATCGTGTAGGGCTGAAAGACGTAGGACCGGATCTGGTTTCCCCAGGAGATATCCTTTTTTTCGATCGCCTTCGCTTCCTGCTCCGCTTCGCGCTGCCGGCGGTAGTACTCGTAGAGGCGCGATTTCAACACCTTCATGGCCGTGGCGCGGTTCTTGTGCTGGCTGCGCTCGTTCTGGCACTGCACGACGAGGCCGGTTGGGAAATGGGTAACGCGTACGGCTGAATCGGTCTTGTTGACGTGTTGGCCGCCGGCGCCGCTGGCGCGGTAGGTGTCGACGCGTATCTCGTCCGGTTTGATCTCGACCTCGATGTTGTCGTCCACTACCGGCGATACGTGTACCGAGGCAAAGGAGGTATGCCTGCGTCCGCTGGAATCAAAGGGGGAGATACGCACCAGCCGGTGAATACCGGCCTCCGCTTTGAGGTAGCCGTAGGCGAAGGTACCGCTTGCCTGGACCGTTACCGATTTGATGCCCCCTTCAGCCTCCTGGAGGTCGATGAGTTCGATCGTGAAATCGTGCCGCTCCATCCATCGCTGGTACATTCGGTAGAGCATGCTCACCCAGTCACACGCTTCAGTACCGCCGGCACCGGAGTGAATGGTTACGTAGGCGTCGGCACCGTCCGCTTCGTCGGAAAGCAGGAGGCGTAGCTCGAGTTTCCGGAATCTCTGCGTCAAACGGGGCAGTTGGTCCGCTATCTCCGCTTCGATCGCGTGGTCTCCCTCCTCGATGGCGAGGTCCAGTAGGTCCGACGCGTCCTGAGCGTCCCGGAGCAGACCCTCCCAGGGTTCGATCGACTCCCGAAGGCGTTTGAGGTCAGTCATCGTCGCCTCCGCCGCTTCGCGGTCGTTCCAGAGGTCGGGATCGGCGCTCTTTTTTTCGAGTTCCGCTATTCGCTCTCTGACCGCATCGGGGTCAAAGATGCCTCCAGGTGGATTGGATGGTATCGAGTAGATCCCGAAGCGGGGCGCTATATTCCTGCAACACGGCGTCCTCCGTGAAAAAGTGTGGCGCCAAGTGTAGCATCGGCGGAAGCGCCGCTTCAACCAAAAGGGCCGGTCCACGGACCGGCCCCAAAAAAGTATCTTCCCGGAGATCGCGGCGTACCGCCGCGGTCCCCTACCAGTTGTGGTCCACCGGCTTTGAGCGGTTTGCCGCGTAAAACGTGTCGAGATCACCGGAACCTGCGCCCTGGCCTCCGGACTTCATGTACGTTGAAATGACGACACCGTTTATCTTCCCGTCAAATCCGTAGAACCCGTTGCGACCGTACCCCTCCATAAACTGGGAGCCGATAGCGAGGGGACCGCTGTTCACGTAGGGCGCACCGATATCGTTGTTTGTCGAGTAGAACTTGTTCACGATGTTGGCCCCGTTCTCGTAGAAGATGTCGAGATAGACCGTGGACGAATCCCAGCGTCCCACCAGGTAGTACCACTTGCCTGTGTTGAGGCGGATGTTCGACTTCCTGATGGAGTAGCGGTAGGGGTTCTGATCGACGATGCCAAAGGCGACGTTACCGCGGCGGCCCCAGAACTGGAGCGTGTAGCCTTCGTCGCTGAAGTCGTGCTTGGTTCCCTTGTGTACGATCCCGGCCCAGTTGGCGTGTCTCACGACGTAGACCCAGGCTTCCACGGTTCCCTCAGTCGTCGGGTTGAGGGCCGGGTCGTCGGATACACCGAAGGTAACACCCTGCTTACCGTCAAACACGGCGACCGATCCCACCGGAGACACCAGCGTCTGGTTTGCTCCCAAATTGGGTAGGTCCGTCGTCTGAATGTCGGCGCTCGATCCGCCGGTTATCCCGGACGTGAGCGCTCCGTCGTCGATACTCGTGTAGAGCGTCGCGAGTTCACTGCCGGCGGGACTCCGCCCCACAATGAGTGGGAGCGCCGGACCGTCGGGGTTGGTCACGGATGTCTCTACGACGACCGCGGCGTTCCCGTCATTGAATTCGATCTCTTGCGCGGTCGTCCCGCTCGGGATGTGGTAGGGCGCGTTTTCCCAGTCCGCGAAGAGCGCGGCGTCGTTGTTCAACATCTGGACGAGGAAATCGCCGCCGCCGGCACTCGTGGTGTCGACCACGTGCGTCCGCATGACCGTGTTGGCGCCCGCGGCACCCGATTGCGGCGTTCCGTCGACAACCGGAAATACGACTTCCTTCCGCAGGACCGTCTCCGCCAGCGTGACGTGTTCCGACCCGACAAAGACCGAAGTGAGCTGATCCGTCAGAGAGCCGCCGATGGTGGTAAAGGTCTGAATCGCCCGTTCGTACGCCGCGGTGGTACCCTGGTAATAGGCCCCGCTTTCGATGAAGTGTTCCGTATAGTAGCGTACGCCGAGAATCGCCCCTTGAATTGTTCCCTCCCAGAACCAGTAGTTCTTCGCTTCGCTGATATCCTGGGTGTACACCACGATTGATGAAAAGCGGGCGTCGGGATCGCGCGCGGGGTAGGCGAAATCGGGGTAGTACATGGATGCATTGATATCAAAGGCGGCAAACCCCGCCTCGGTATCGTCGTGCTCCACGAGGTCCACGATCTGCTCGTACCGGACCGTACCGTCCCGGAAGTGGACTTCCATACGCGCTCGAAACTTCGGATCCTCTTCGCCGGTAGCGTTGACGATGGGGTCCTCGATACCCCACTGACCCAGGGGCGCCTCGTCCAGGACGAAGTACTCCTCAACGTACCGCTCAACGAGGTCGTTCGATGCGGGATAGGTCGTGGTAGAGACGATGCGGTAGAAGTTCTTTCCTGCCGCCGTCGTTCCTTCACCGGCAACGGTGTACGCGGTGGTGAGCCCCGGCTCGGGGTAATCGGCAATCGATCCCGCCGTGAAGGTAGTGGGGTTCGACCAGACCGGGACCGTTGCGGCGGCGCCCACGGTGCCGTCGGCCGGTGCCTCCGCGAGGGCACTCCGGGCGGAAACGACAACGGGGTTGGCGGCCCGTCCATCGAGGGCGATCGATTTTTCGAGTTCGAAACTCTGGAGAAAGGCATCCTCGAACGCCTCGAACTGGCCGGCGTTGAATCCGGCCGGCCTGGTGGCGGCGAAACCGTCCGGTGCGGTCAGGTCGGCGATCGGTACGGTGGAAGAACCGCCGTCGCTCGAGCCGAATATATTCGAGCACCCGGCGATGATCGCCGCCGCGATGATCACGGTTCCCAGGCGAATCGGTGTGTTGGTCCGTTTCTGTTCCATGTTCCTACCCACTTCCTAATATATCCCGCGTCGCTAAGGTAAAACGGTGACCGGTCCCGTATTGAGATCGGCCCTCAGTACCGTTTCCACATCCGTCCATGAATCAAAGTTCGGCGGCAGCACCGAGGTCACGAGCCGTTGCGACCGGTACTCCTGAATCCTGCGAACGATCCGGCGAAGAAACCGATTGTACCCGCTCGTACTGCCCTCTACCTCCACCGATCCGCTGCCGCCCGGGTCGGGAAGCGTTATTTTCATTCGAGCGTCGTGCCGGGAGGCGGTAAACGTGGTGTCGTCGATTGTCGTCACCTTGCGAGTGACGATGTTGGCAAGCACCGGATCGCCTGTGAGATCGGGAGCCGCCGCATCACCGTCCATGACCACCTCGAGAACGTACGTGGTTACCGTGTACTGCCCGAAAATCACGTCGTGGAGTTCGCTGTAGTACCGCACGCCGACGATGTACGGGGTAACGTCACCGTCGTCGTACCAGTAGTTCAGATCCCGGTCGAGTTGCTGCGTGTACACCACCACCGACGAAAAGGTGTTGGCATTGGCGGTTGCGGTTTCCGGCTCGTAGTCGGCAGATGGAAAATCCATGTCCGCCGCGTCTAGGTCGATCGGGAAGAGCGCAAAGGTCCGCCCACCGGCGTTGCTGCTTTCCACGAGGCGTTCGCTCCGCACCGATCCGTCGTCAAACGTGACGGATAGACTCTCCCGGTAGAGCGCTTCCCACTTGCCGCCGGTGGGGTCGTAGATGGAATCGTGGTAGTTGTACTCGCCGTCCGCCCCGGCGGTACCATCCGATGCGTTTGTATCCTGGACGTAGTACACCTCTTCGACACGGTCCTCGATGAGGTACGAATCGTACGTCGGGTCCGGTTCCGAGACCGAAGAGACACGATACACTCCGGCGTCGCCGGTGGTCTCGATGGTAACGGTGGTTGTCCATCCAAACTCGGGATAGTCGGTAAACGCATCGTATGTAGTGGAACCGCTCGTCGGAAGCGTGTATGGCACGGCCGTTTCCCCGGCGGGCGCCGTCGCGGCAGCGTGTAGGCGGGCGCCGCCGAGGTCACTCGCCATCTCGGCGCTGACCGGCTGCTGTTCGAAACTCGCTCCAAGTACACCGGCAAGCCGCAGGGCGCGCTCTTCCAAACTCGATGTATCGGGGGTTAACCCGAACTGGCATCCGGCGAGGACCAGCAGGGAGGAGAATATGATCATCGTTTTTACACGTCGCATATGTACCTCCGTTGACAGGTATTAAGCAAAAATTGTGCCAATTACATCACCCGTTTTCCGCCCCTTCTTGCCGCAAAAGTGGATTTTTTCGACATTCAGTGACCGTATGGATATGCGTCCTGCATAGTCCCCCTGCAAATCGCATAGCTCATTGGGCCAGGAGCCGGAAGTTGCTGATCACCGTGTTCAAGCCGACCGTCAGAGCGTAGTAGTCGAGACGCTCAAACCGGGTGGTACTGGCGTTGTAGTCCACCGAGAGCTGGAACGCGACGTTGTTGCGCGTGAGTTCCGCAAGCACGTTTCCGTTGACCCGGATCCCGTTCTCCGCGTCCGAGGTGAAGGCCTGCGTCTGGTACAACCCTCCGTAGAGCCGCGTCGATACTCCCCACGTGTGGTAGCGACCGGCGGCGCGGTACATTCGCAACCCGGCGGATCCACCGGCCTGGAATATCGATTCCGGTTCGTAGAACCAGGGTGACTCGTCACCGTTGTAGCTCTCGAAAGAGACACTCGCCGCCGCTTCCACCCGCGTGAAGGGTTGCAACCGGTCGATAACCCGGGCCGACGTCTCCTGGGAAACGAAGTATCGCGTCCCGGCAAAGGTACCGTCTTCCTGGATTACCTCCGCTTTTCCCGTCGCCACCAGGTCGAACCTCGAAAGGAGCAGGTTTGCGGATTCGACGAACGACGCGGTACATCCCACGTTGGCAACGTGAGCGGCGGCTTCCGGCCGTTGCACCAGTGCCGTTTGCGGGGGCACCTCCTCTACCGGCCGATAGGGGCCAAACTCGTACTCGCCCAGCAGGAAGAGCGCACCCCGGCTCACGGTGAGGCGCGCACCCCACCCCGGCGAAAACTCGTACGCTTGAAAATAGTCCCCCCCGTCGGTCACGACATCTACCGGCGAACCGGCCGGCGAAACGGTGTAGAGCTGATTCCCCACCAGGTATGCCGCCGCGAAGGGTTCCACGTTGATCCGGCCGCTGAACGCGTTGAGGGGCACCCCGAGACGCGCTTCCACGTCCTGGTAGGCGTGGCGCCGCGTCTGGCCGACATCAACGCGCAGACGGTACTGCCCGTAGGAAAGGCCCGCCCGGAGGCCGAGGTTTGAGTTCACCCGCCAGAGGTAGGAGAGGTCGGTACGCGCCTCCTGGCGACTCTGCTCGTTGAGGACGGAAACTCCGGCAGTGAACGTGTCCGCCTGTTGACGGGCGATTTCGTTGTGAATGCGCACGGTGCTGCGGTAGTTGGGGTCGATAGAGTAGATCGTGACGAACTCGTCCTGCGCCTGGCGCCATCGACCGAGCCGGCGATAGGCGTTGGCCAGACTGTACCGCGCCTCCAGGTTGCTCTGGTCAACCGCGAGGACCGTTTCGAACTGCTCCACGGCGAGCACGACCCTGTCCTGGTCGAGGTAGTACGTACCCAACTGGTTCCGGAGCGGCGCCGTTTGGTTCTGGAGTGCAAAGAGGGCGCGCTCGGTTCGCAGGGCAAGGACGGACCGCAGTTCATCGGCGGCACCGGGCACCGGGGCGAGACCGGAACTGATCTCCCGAACGGACTCGGTCGCGGCGGCGATCGTATCGTCTACCCGAACGTAGGCGTCTTCCGCTGAGAGGCGCGGTGCGGCCTCTTCACCGGAGGCCGCGCCGGTATCGTCGCTCTCTTCCGGAAAGCGACGAAGCCACAGCGATTCGAGATCCTCTCCGTAGAGTTGACTGACAAGGAACATGTCGGGGAAGACGACGCTCCCCTCGGTGAACCCGGCGTCGATTTTGGTCAACTGGCCCAGTGCAACGTGGGGCACACCGCCGGTCAGGACCGCGGCGGCGCGTACCACCTCCTCGGCGGCGTGCGTCGCGAGGACGCCCTCCCAGTTTGGCCCCGTGTTGCGGAGCGTCCGGATAACCTCCCGGGTGGCGGCGATTCCCGGCACGCCGTTCGCCGCCATACGGACAAACTCCGACTCGATCTGCTCCACGGGCACCGACCACGATAGGGTGCTCCGGATCGAGTCCATCTCTTTACCGAGGGCCCCGTTCTCCTCGCGAAGCACCTCCAGGGAGGGCTGCACCGAGCGTTCGTAGACGGCAAGGAGGTCCGCTGCCAATCGCGTCCCGCTCTCGAGGCGTTCGGCAAGGAGGGCCAACTGGACTCCCAGGGCGGCGGGGTCTCCTCCCTCACGATCGCGCTCTTGTTCGTAGTCGCGGCGAACGCCGTTGATCTCCCTCAGGGAGTCGGAGATGTCCTGAAGTATCTCACGAACGGAGCGTTCCACCAGACCCGTTAGGGCGGCTCGCCAGATCAGATCCTGCTCCTCCTGTACGAAGGAACGCAAGACCTGTTCGGTTTCGATACCGAGGATGTTTTCAGTCTCCGTGATGCCTTCGTCCCGGCGACCGATCCAGAAGTACGTCTGGGCCAGGATACGCCGCCGGGGAAGGTCAAAGGGGTCTGCCTGGACCGCCGCTTCGTACCGGCTGATGACGTCGTTTCGTATGGAGTAGGTGCGCGTGATCTCCTCGAATCGCACCGCTACTTCCGGGTAGTTCGGGAGTACCGCCGGTGCCCGCTGTACGAGCCTGTTCGCCTCTTCCTCCTCACCGGCGTTGTACAGGGCCCTCACCAAGGCCAGGTGGACCTCGGAATCACCGGGATTCTCAGTGAGGTGTCGCCGATAGAGTTCGATCGCACGCCCGGCGGCGTCGTTCCGTTCGTATACGCTGCCCACCTGCAGGACAAGCTCCGTGGACCGCGCCAGGGCCTCGGCCTGTCGGAAATACTCCCGGGCCCTCGGCTCCTGGTTCCACCAGAGAAAGGTAAAACCGAGGTTTACCAGGACCTCCACGTTGTTCACGTGGTGTTGGAGCGCAGATAGGTAGTACTGCTCGCTGGCGGCATAAAACCCGCTCCACGCGGCAAGCTTACCCGCTTCAAGGAAACTCGCCAGGCGCTCCGGCGCCGCTCCAAGGAGCCTCCAGTAGCTGTCCAGACCCGAGTTGATGTCGCCACGCCATACGTTGTTGCGCGCCTGCAGGAGCAACGTCCGTGGGTTGTTCGGCTCCAGGACGCTGACGCGGTTCAGGTAGCGGATCGCGTTGATGTTGTCTCCCAGGAGCGTGTAAAACTCCGCAAGCCGCAGGTACGCTTCGATGTCCTGTGAGTCCTCGCGTATCCGAATCAACATATCCTCGATGCTTTCCGGTCTTTCCCGTAGCGTCTGCGGCAGGTAGTCGGGGAGTTCCGGTGCATCGGCCGGCACCAGTACAAGCCGATCCAGATAGAGGAAAAACGACGCGTCGTACCGGCGCTTTTCCGTCACCTCGATGCGGATCGTGTTGACGCCGGCCTCGAGGTTCACCGCTCCTACACGGACCCAGGAGTACGGCACCGAGTAAAAATCGCCCCACTCGACGTCTTCCCAGTACACGGGCTGCATCTCACCGTCGTTCACGCTGTAGGAAAAGGGCGAACCGTAGGACGGCGATAGTTGATCGCGGCTACCCGGGAGCGACCCGCCGTACCAGAACGCGAACTCTCCTGCTTCGGCCGAGAAGAAGACGAGGTCGGCGTAGAACGCCTCGCCGGCACTCTGTTGACGCTGATTCAACTGGAGCGTGCGGTTTTGTCCCGTCCCGTAGAGGAGGACCGCCTCAGGAGCGAAGTTGGTGGAGACCGCCTCCTCCGCCTCGACCACCACGGGACGCGCCTGGGCCGCCGCGAGCCCGGCGAAAGAAAGCGCGAAGACACTGACGGCCGCAATTGCGCCTCTTGTGCGCTGCATGAAAACCCCTTTTGTCGCCGCGGCGTTCTGTCGAAACTCAATACTGAGTAGTTCGATGGTGAAAAAGATACAACGCATCGCCGCCGCTTTCCTTCCTCCTATATGTGTCGGCGCAATCGATCTTTTTCTTCCCCACAACCTCGGTTTTCCCTCTTCCGCCTTCCTGCCATACCTGGTGGCGGCGGTTTTCGCGGTCTATTTCGTGGACCTCTGGCACGGAATCGCCTCCGCCGCAACGAGCGCCGCCCTCGTCGTGGGGGTATTGCCGTTGTTGGATCGCCTGTTTGACCTTCCGGCCACGCCAGTGAGCGGTATTGAAACGCTGGAGGCCCGTATCATCACCGCCATCGTGGCGATCCTCGCCTATCGGATCGCCGTTGACCACCACCGGGACCGAACCACCGCCCGGGTATCCCGGGATGATCTCCTCAGTCAACGGCGCGAAAACTACCGGATGGCCACGCAACTTTCGGCACTGGAAAAGACGCTGAGAACGTTGTACGACCGGAGCATCACCCAGTCGACTTCCATTTCGGTGCTCTACGAGCAACTGGGGCGCATGTACTCCTTCAACCGCCGCGTCGTGTTTACGACGGTCCTTGAGTCAACGGAGTACCTGAGCGGCGCAACGTCGAGTGCCCTGTACATGTTTGACGACGAGAGCCTCCAGCTCGAACTCCAGGACCACCGCGGTGTGGGGACGCAACCGGAACCACCGGCGAATCTGGACACCGCAACCTCCGTGGAGGGATGGGTTGTACGCAACAACCGCATGTTCACCCTGCGCATGCGCCTGCACAATCCCGACCTGGAACGATTCGCGGAGAGCCGTACCGTAATCGCCGTCCCCGTCCACGCCCACGGTCGCGTGTGGGGCGTTCTATCCGTGAACGATCTGCCGATGCGCAAATACAACGAGTTCGCGGAAAAGGCGGTACTCCTGGTGGCGGCCCTGGCCGGGCCCGCCCTTGAACGCGCCGTGGCCTCCGTCTTTGACGGAGGGGAAGCGAAGGAAGCCGCCCACGAGATTCGGCCCAGAGAGAGGCTCCTGCCCTTCCTGGACCAGGCAACGCGGCGTGCCGCCGAGGCGAATCACAACCTGAACCTCTTCCTCTTCGAACTGCGCGATGCCGACGGGATCGTGGCGCAGGTAGGCATGTCGGGACTACAGGAACTCATTTCCGAGATCGCCTCCATATTGAGCGCGCTCTCCGATGCCACGGCCGCGATATTCGAGTACAACGAACCGCACCAGTTCTGTGCCGCCGTCTCGACGCTGGACTACGACGCGGCAAGCTACTTCCTGCTGCGTATGATCGAGTCGATCTCCAGTCGCGCCTGGACGGCTGAAGGTGAACTGCTGCTCCCCGAGGTCATTGTGGGTTTTGCCTCCACGGCGCAGACGGGATTCGACGCCCGGGAGCTGATACAAAAATCGGAACACGTCCTTTCACTCCAGCGAGTATCTACCGAGTTAGAGCATGGCGGACGATAAAGGTTCGCTCGATTTTTACCGCTCCCAATCGTCGCTTCCCTTTCCCCAGTCCTTTTCAACCGCGCTCCGGGCGTTTCGGAGCCACCAGATTCCGGTGGAGCCGGTGATCTACCGAGCGGGATCGGCGGATACGATGTTCCAGCAGCCGCTCAACATCCCGCTTATCAAGGAAGTGCTGGCCTTTTCGCGGATGAACGCCGACGTCAACCGCGACGTTGCTCGCCTGCTCTTTGCGTACGTGGGAGACGAGGACGGAGAGGTGTCCGACTTCGCGGCGCAGCACTTGGCCAAGCTCGAGGAGCGGTACCAGCGGGAGATTCGAAAGGCGGAAGCGGAGGCGCGGGAGAACCCGGACCTCACGATACGCCTGGCCCGGCTCTATCTCGAGTTTGCCGGAATCGAGCAGTTCAACCCTACCCTTCAGCGGTTCTACCTGAAGAAGGGGCAGGAGATCGTTGAACTGGCGGAAACCTCAAACCGGCCGGAATCGGACGTGGGATACATGGCGTTTCGCTTTACCGTTGAACTCGGCGACTACCAAAAGGCCGGAGAAATCGTTGAACGATACTCCGGTGCGGCGCGGACCGCCGGTTCGTCAACGGAACCGGCGGCGCAAGCGGAACGATCGATTCGGCGGAGTTCTCCTGCAGACGACCGCAGGTGGCTCCTGGCCCGCCTCGAACTCGCCTACGTCAACCGGGACGTTCGAACCGCGGCCGCCCTGGCCGCCAAACTCAAATCAAACGACAAACGGACGGAAGACGACGACGACGTCATCCGTCAGTGGACGGAACACCATGTCTGACCGGCGGCTGCGCGTCTGTCTGTTGCTGGAGGGGACCTACCCGTACGTCCGCGGCGGTGTCTCATCGTGGACACACCAGCTGATTCTCTCGCTCCCCGACATCGACTTCTTCCTGTACACGCTCTCGCCCACCGGCGATCAGAAGGTCTCGTACGAGATCCCCGAAAACGTCGTCGGGATGACCGATATCACCCTGGAAACGGTGGCGGCCAAACCAACGCGCGAACCGCCGCCGGAGACGATTCGAGCGATCATCGCGCTCATGGCGACCCTTGTCGGTGACGCCGATCACGAGCCGACGGCGCTCATCCGATCCCTGGCGGGCACCAGGGACCTCAACAAGAACCTCTACGGTTCGCGCCTCTTCTGGAACGACCTGGTGGCGCAGTACCTCCGGCGCAACCCGTACTACCCGTTCTCCGAGTTTTTCTGGACATGGTTCAACTCGCGGGCGATCCTGTTGAAACTCCTGGAGAGCGAGATCCCGTCGGCGGACATCTACCACTCTCTCTGCACCGGGTACGCCGGGTTCGTCGCGTCCATGGCTCGCGCCACCACGGGCAAGCCGTACATGCTGACTGAACACGGCATCTACCATCGGGAACGGGCGATCGAAGTGGAGGCGTCCGAGTTTCTGCGCGGCAGGCACCGGGACGAATGGCGGGAGCTCTTCTTCGGCCTCAGCCGCCTCTCGTACCGGTCCGCCGATCGTATTATCACGCTCTTCGACGCCAATCACAAGATGGAACTCGCCATGGGGGCGCCGCCGGACCGCTCGGTGGTCATACCAAATGGAATCGATGTGCCGCGTTTCTCGTCGGTCCCCAGAATAAAACGCTCCGGTTTCCACGTGGGTCTGGTCGGACGCGTTGTGCCGATCAAGGATATCAAGACGTTTATCTCCGTGGCCCGAGTCGTCATCGATGCGATTCCCGAAGCGACATTCTACTGCGTCGGTCCCACGGAAGAGGACGAAGCGTACTACGAAGAGTGCAAGCAACTGGTCCAGTCGCTCGGGATCCAAGGGCAGTTCGAGTTCACCGGGAGCCAGGATGTACGCGACTATTACTCGTTCATACACGTAATGGTGCTCACGAGCCTGAGCGAGGCACAGCCGCTGGTCATCCTGGAGGCGTACGCGGTGGGTGTTCCGGTGGTTTCCACGCGCGTCGGGGACGTTCCGGCCCTCCTCGATCACGACGCGCGCTTTATTGCACCGCCAAAGGACGCCCAGGGCCTGGCAGAACGAATCATCAATATCCATCACAACCAGGAAGCGATCGAAGAGTGGGTTGAGGAGCGGAAAAAAGTCGTGTTTGACGTGTACAACCGCGAGAACGTTTTCAACCGCTACCGCGACGAGTACCTGCAGCTGGCGGGGGCACCGTGGCGGGAATAGGATTCGTTCTCGAGCGTCTGTTGGAGAATCGGAGTGTTCGCGGGTTTCTGACGGTCTCTATCGCCGGGGCGTTGATCGTTGCGGGCCCCTGGCTGGTGACGAGCATCGCGCTCTCGATCGTAAGCGTCGCGCTGGGAGAGGCCGGTGTCGATTTTTTTGCGTACATCGTCTACAGCTACGCCGCCACCCTCGTCCTGATGGGCGGGTATCACTACGTTTTTACCCGCACCATTGCGGACCTGCTCTACGTAAAGAACTACGGGAGGATTCGAACGGCTCTCTTTCGTGCAAGGGTCATCGCCGTCGGCGGCGGGATGGTAATTGGGGCCGGCCTTGGATGGGTTTCGGGGATTGGATGGCCCGCGATCGTTGCAACCGCTTCGGTCAGCCTGGCGTGGATCGAGATGATGGCGGTATCGCTGTTACGGCGATTCGCTTTGATCCTGGCCGCGTACGCCACCGGCAGCGTCGTATTGATCGCCGGCGGCTACGCCCTGGAACTTACCAGCGGCGGTGTGATCGTCCTCTTCGGTGTATCCCACGTGGTAACGCTGCTCTTCCTATCGGTTGTGACACGCCGTTTCCTGGCGCGACAGGAGGTAACACCCACGGTCGAGTTTGTCCGTTCCAAGACGCTGCCCTCCTTGTGGGCGATTGGAACGCTCCTCTACGCGATCATGTGGTACGACAAGATCCTCTTCTGGTTCGCATTCGGTGAACCAACGACGATCGGCCTGCCGCTATTCGGTGACTACGACAAGAGCACCTTTGTCGCTCAGTTGACATTGATACCGGCGATGATCTTCTTTGCGGCTCGCGGAGAGACCGGCTTTCTCCGTTCCGTACAGAACGTTGCGCAGTCGCTACGCAACAAGCCCTTTGGTGACGTTCAACGGGCAAAGTGGGCGCTCACAAACGAGCATCGTACACGGCTCGCGGAACAGATCGCGCTCCAGGGCGTGACGGTTTTCCTCGCCTGGACCTTCCTGCCGAATATCGTGGCGAGCCTGGGAATGGACGGCGCCTCCACCGGCGTCTTCATCCGGGCCCTCATAGCCGGCCACGGGTACTTCCTCCTCTATTCGCTTGTGATCAATCTGCTCTACATCGCGGACCATCGGTCTGCGCTTCTGACGCTCGTAGTTGCAGCGGTAGTGTCCGTGGCGGGCGCAACGATTCTGGTCCGGCTTGACGCGCCCGGTTGGGCCGGCCTCAGTCTTGCCGCGGCGGGATTCGCCGGGGGAGTATTCGCGGAGACCCGGCTCTCGCGGTCAATGGCGGACCTGGATCGGACGCTGCTTACGCGGTCACTGGCCGGTTGATTCCGATAGGGCCACGGCGATCTCTCCGGCCACCCGGGCGTTGTTCAGAACGAGTTCGATGTTCGATGCGAGGCTGCGTCCGCCGGAAATCTCGGTGATTCGCCGGAGCAGATAGGGCGTCACATCTTTGCCGCGCACACCCTTGGCCCCGGCCTCCGTCACCGCCTGCTCGATGATACCCTCGATGTAGTCGCGTTCGAGGGCAACCGCCTCCGGAATCGGATTTGCCACCAGAACCCCGCCGCCGAGCCCGCTCTTCCATTGAACGTCCAGAACCCGGGCGATCTCCGCCGGTGTGTCGAACCGGGCGGTCACGGGCAACCCGCTGGAACGAGTGTAGAACGCCGGAAATTCGTCGGTTCCGAAACCCAGGACGGGAACACCCACCGTCTCCAGGTACTCCAGGGTGCGGCCGATGTCCAGGATCGATTTGACGCCGGCGCTCACCACGGCGACCGGCGTCCGGGCCAGTTCCTCCAGATCCGCAGAGATGTCCATGGTCATCTCCGCGCCGCGGTGGACACCGCCGGTGCCGCCGGTTGCAAAAACGCGTATCCCCGCCATGGCAGCACCGATCATCGTCGTTGCCACCGTTGTCGCCGCCGGTTTGCCCGTTGCCAGCATTGCGGCGACATCGCGGCGGCTCGCCTTGGCCACGTCCGCGGTTTTGGCAAACTGCTCGAGCTCTTCCGGGGTGAGGCCTACCTGGAAGGCACCGTCCAGGATCGCTACCGTGGCGGGCACGGCGCCGGCCTCGCGCACCGTCGATTCCACGCGCCGGGCGGTCTTTAGGTTCTGCGGGTACGGCATGCCGTGGGAGATAATCGTTGATTCCAGGGCGACCACGGGCCCACCCCGCCGCAGGGCATCATCCACTTCGCTGTTCATCCTGACGAACATGGCGCCATTGTACGACGCGCCACGGCGCCGGTACAATGTTTGACCGATGTTCCGCCACCTTTTTTATGAGACCCTCCGCCGTATACTCGGTGTGTGGCTTCGCCGGCGCTTCCGAATGCGGGTAGTCACCTGTGATCCATGGCCGATACGCCCACCCTATCTGCTCCTCGCAAACCACGTGAACTTCTGGGATCCCTTCCTCGTGGGGGTTTCCGTTCCACAGGAAGTACACTTTGTCGCCGCCGACTCCAACTTCAGGACGCGTCTCATGCGCAACCTGCTCAGCTTGGTCAGGGCGGTGGCCAAGTCCAAGGCTCGCACGGACATGGAGAGTGTCCACGAGATGCGCCGGATAATCCGTAACGGTGGTGTGGTGGCGCTCTTTCCCGAAGGTCAACGGACCTGGGACGGAGTGAGCCGCCCGATCCTGGCCGGCACGGCGAAGCTGGTCAGGATGCTCGACGTTCCCGTGGTGTGCCCCGTCCTGCGCGGTGCGTACCTTTCGACGCCGCGGTGGTCTCCGTTCAAACGAAGAGGGCTTCTCGAAGTTGACCTGCAGGTGATCCTGAACCGTGGCGAAGCGGGAACGCTCGCGGTCGGTGACATCCACGCAAAGATCGAGGCGGCCCTATCCCACGACGAGGACGCCTGGGAGCGCGAACGGGACGTGGCGTTCCTGGGCCGTCGCAGGGCCGAGTTCGTCGAGCAGGCGTATTTCTGGTGCCCCTCGTGCGGGGCCTACGGTACCGTCGACTCCTCCGGTAACGCCTTCTCTTGCGGCTCCTGCGGTGCCGGCGCGCGTGTCACCACCCGAGGGCGGTTGGCCGGTGTCGACGGTGACTACCCGGTCGCCACCTTTCGTGAGTGGAACGTTGCCCAACTCGCCGCCCTGCGGTCGCGGGCCGTGGCGACCGCCGCGGGCGGATCTCGGGAGGTAATCGCCTGGATCGACGACGCAACGGTCCGGACCGGTCACAGGAGCCGTCCCATGAGCGAAGTGGGGCGGGGTCGCATCCTCCTGACGGCAACAGCCCTGATCGTCGATCAGGAACAGAGTAAACCGATACGATTCCCCGTGGCCTCACTCACCGGCGTCACCGTCCAGTTTGCCCAGGACCTCGAATTTTACCACGCCCGCCGCCTCTACGTGATCCGGCCCACCACGCCGCGAGCCAGTGCCTACTGGCTGGAACAGGCAATCCTGCTACTCAACCACCACGCGGGAGCAGTATCTTCTCATTCGTGACGGAAATACTCGATTTAATCGGCGCCACGTGCACATCGTGCGCGCTCGGTATTGAACACATGGGACGGCGCCTTGCGGGTGTCGAAGAGATTCACGTGGATCGCGGCGCCGGGACGATACACATCGACTACGATGGTACCTCGGATACGATCGGAAAAATCCAGGACTTCGTCCGCGCCATAGGGTACGAAGCTCGCCTGCGGGAAGTGGAGTAGACTACACGGCGTTACCGGCCGCCACGCGCTGATTCAACCGAGAGAGACGTTGCGCGAGCAATCGTGCGAGGAAAATGCCGTAGTGCGGGTGGCGCTGAATCCCGTCCACAAAGGCGTTCTTAGTGATGCGGAGGAGACGGACTTCGCCCTTTGCGACCACGGTGGCGGAACGACGATTCCCGAGCAGGAATGACATCTCTCCAAGGAACATGTCGTCCGGCGTCAGGGTAGCAACGGTCTGGTCCTCGGCACGGATGTCGAGGCGGCCGCTCACGATATAGAAGAGATCGTTCGACTCCTCCCCTTCCCGGAACACCACATCGTCGTCTGAAAACGAGAGTTCCTCCTGGTCGGCAAAGAGCCCGGGCCGGATGCTCGCCCGTTTGGTGTGTTCCAGCTCGAAACTGACCTCGTTGCCCGGGTCGTTGTACGATAAGTTCCGGATGTAATGGCGCGTCATCCGAATGCCGTGTCCGTGGGTGTCGAGGTTGACGTCCGACGATTCAACCCGTGAGCGCCAGTCGAATCCCTTCCCTTCGTCGCGAATTGTGAAATAGGAGCGCTCCGGAGTGATCCGGTAGCTGAAGTAGACGCGTTTCCTTCGGATCTCCGGGTCCCGCATCTTCTCCCGTATCAACGGGATGATATCGCCGGTCGTCTCGAGCACTTCCGATTTCTCAGCGTAGGAGATGTCGCAGTTCCCGTGTTCGATCGCGTTCATCAGCATTTCGAACAGTGCGGAATGGAGTCGATCCCGCACCTCCAGGTCGATGTAGCTCGAGTTGAACAGGTAGTTCGCGATGAGATTTGCGTACGTTCGCGCGTTGTACGGATCGTTGTCCATCTCGAAACTGCCGTGAACGGAACCGAGGAAATCGGACTGGATGTCCCGTTGAAAGAGAATTTGCCGGTTCTGAACGAGAATGCGGAGAACGCGGAAAAAGGTCTGAACGAACTGACCGCGCGGTACAAGGGCCACGACGTTGGTTTCACGGGGCAATTTGTTGACCCGGTCGAAGTCTCGGTTCGAGTAGACGCCGATAATTCCACCGTAGTGAAGCCAGGGATCGCCGGCGACCTGACGGACGAATTCGTACGGGTCGGTTTGTTCGTCTGAGAAGTGGAGCATCTGGAACTCCGGGAGCTCGAATCGGATAAACTCCAAGGCATCTTCAACGGAAGCAAAAAAAACGGGCTCGAAGACGTTTTGCATGCGCGCACAGATCCGCGCAATACGGTCGTTGAGCTCCGCGTCCGTACTTAACACGGGGAAACGTCGCATATCAATTAATAATATCGGCCAAATTCACAAAAAAACGGAGCCCTGCGGCTCCGTTTTGGGTGTGACCCCGCATTTTGCGGCGAGGGCACACTCCCGATCGTGTCTGCGTTTATTTGGAGTAGAACTCGACGATCAGCTGTTCTTCTGCGATCGACGGAATCATCTCGCGGGTGGGCAGCATCGCGACGGTACCCTTGAGATCGTCCGCCGACACATCAATCCACTCAGCCGGTGACCGGCCGGAGTTTTCCGAAACAAGCCGCCGCATGAGCAGCTCGGTGCTTTTCTTCTCCTTGACGGAGACGACGTCCCCGGTACGGACAAGTGCACTCGGAATGTTCACCTTCCTGCCGTTCAGATGAATGTGGCCATGGCTGACCAGTTGACGCGCCTGCTCTCGACTGGCTGCAAATCCCATGCGGTACATTACGTTGTCCAGCCGGCGTTCGAGAAGAATGAGCATGTTGTGACCGGTAACGCCCTTCATCGCTTTCGCTTTATAGAAGAGATTGCGAAACTGGCGCTCCGACAGACCGTACGCGAACTTCACCTTCTGCTTTTCCTTGAGCTGACGGGCGTATTCAGTTTCGCGAATCCGGCCTCGCTTCGGGTTGCCGGGGCCATAGGGTTTTTTCTTCAGCAGACGGTCGTACTTCGGGTTCCCAAATACATTGATACCCAGTCGTCGAGCCACCTTGCCCCTGGCTTTCGTCATTCGAGCCATTCCTCGTAACTCCTTTTCTGCCCGCATCGGTCCGCGGGCACAGCGCGGTATACTACGGGAGCAGCGCCTGTAGTGTCAAGCTGCGATGACAGTTGCGTTGAAACGGATTCACCCCAGGAAATTGTACGCGGACATGAGCAGCGTGATAACCGTGAACCCAAGACCTATGGTCCATTGCATCGAGGAGAAGCGCCGATCCATGGCGGCAAAGCGCTTGTCCGTGGAATGAATGAGGTCGTCGAAGCGTTTGTCGACCTGCTCGAATCGTTTATCGACCTGTTCGAAGTGCTTGTCCACCTGTTCGAACCGTTTATCGATCTGCTCGAACCTCTTGTCCACCTGTTCCAACCGTTTGTTTACCTGCTCGAATCGTTTGTCGACCTGTTCAAAGTGTTTATCGACCTGCTCGAACCGTTTGTCCATGGCAGCAAACCCCTGCTGCATAAGCTCACGTTGCGCTTTAAGCTCTTCCTCTACGCGGACAATCCGCTCGGTGAGTTGGAGTTCCCAATCGCGCCGAGACGGCTGCTCTATCCCTTGCAGCCACACCGCAAGGTTGCTACGAACGAACGTTCCGATTGTCTCCAGTGATTCTTGCGAAAGTTCCATTGCACTACTCATAGGCGCCCTCTCTTCCGTTAGGAACAGGACGCGCCTCGTGATTGAAGTATAGCCGAAAACCAGCTTCGAACGCTATCCAACGATAGTTGTACGCGGACATGAGCACGGTGATGAAGGTGAATCCCAGTCCAATGGTCCACTGCAGCGCGGCAAAGCGCTTGTCGATTTGTACAAAACGTTCGTCATGGCGCGCTATCTGTTCGGCGATTTCGCGCCGGCTCCGGTAGAACTCCGGAGAGAGTTGCACCATAGGCGGCTGTTGGCGCCATCCGGCGCCGCCGGGAAACGCCTCTGCCCCGGCGGACACGAGCGGTACTGCCCCACGTTGGCGGATCACCGCGGCAGCGATCTTCTGTACCTGCTCGTTTGACAGTTCCATGAAATTTGTCTCCACGTTCAAGTATAGAACAATAAGAGGCGCGTCGCTTCCCGGTTTGTACGCCATCCTATTCGCGGCATCGGTGCCTGGTCAATAAAAATCGCTTCCGGAGCAGAGCCGGGTATATCGTGATATCACGCGCCGAAGAGGCGCGCGATGATACCGCGTCGCTTTTTGGGCTTTGATGTATCGGCCTCGTTCATGGCAACTTCGGTAGCCGCTTTACCGCCGCCGGGCAGGGCTGGCCGGCTTGCCGATTGCCTTGTCGGTTGTTTCGTCTTTGGTCGCTTCGCCGCAGGTTTGCGTCGGGGCTTGTCCTTCGGGACGTTTTTCAACATTTCATCGGTGGGTTTGAAGTCCTCACCGTACTTGGCGCGGTAGTACGCGATCCGCTCTTCAACGGTGTCGCCGCGACGCGGAGCCGAGGCGCTCTTGCGCTCACCCCGCGGGTGCGGCTGTTCAGTACGACGGGTCTGATCCGCGCGTCGTGGCGGCGCCGTCTCGGAACGTCGCTCTCCCGATTCGGAACGCCGTCGATCCCCTGCTCCCCGCGGGCCGCGACCGCCCCGGTGCCCCCCACCGTGGCTGTGAGTACCACCGTGCGAGCGGCCACCGCTTCGCCTGCGGGAGGCGTCGCGCGGCCCGCCGCGGCTTCCGCCGGACCGGCCATCGTCACTGCGGCGGGTGGTAATCCGTTCGCCGGCGCTTACGTCCGTTTCAAGTTCGCTCTCGTCGTAGCGCTCGGCCGGTATCGATTGCCCGATCAGCTTTTCGATGGCGTCAAGGCTGTAGACAAACCGTTCGCACGCGAGGGTAACCGCGTGGCCCGATTCCCCGGCGCGAGCCGTCCGCCCGATCCGGTGAACGTACGCCTCCGGGTCCTCGGGAAGGTCGTAGTTGAACACCATGTCCAGGGCGTTGATGTGCAATCCCCGGGCCGCCACATCGGTCGCCACGAGAAACTGCGTCTGCCCCGCCTTGATGCGCCTGATGATGTTGAGCCGCTTCTTCTGGGGTAGGTCTCCTATGATAAACTCCGTGGGATACCCGTTCCGCTCCATGCGCTTGGCGACGATCTCCGCGGCGCGCTTGGTGTTGGTGAAGATAAGCGCGTTCCTCGGTTGGTGCTTTTTCAGGAGACCCAGGAAGAGCGACATCTTCTCCGCACTCGCCACGTGGTAGAGCGTCTGTTTCACCCGGTCTACCGTCACCTGTTCGGGGTGTATCTCGATCTCCACGGGATCGTTCATGTGTTCCCAGGCGATGTTGCGCGCCTTGACGCTCAATGTGGCGCTGAAGAGCATGTTGAGTCGCTCTTTGCGATCGCGCATGCGCTTCAGCATCTTCCGCAGATCGGGATAGAACCCCATGTCAAAGAGGCGATCCGCCTCGTCAATAACGAGGATACCCACGGCGCGGAAATCGAGGTGGTGTGACTGGTTCAGGTCAATCAGGCGCCCCGGGGTGCCCACGATGATGTTCGGATTCGCCTTGAGCGCGTCGATCTGCGGACCGTATCCAACGCCACCGTAGACAACGGCGGTCTTGATGCCCAGGTTCTCGCCGAGCATGTCCGCCTCGTCGCGAATCTGGTGGGCCAGCTCCCGTGTGGGCGCAATGACGAGCGCCTGCAAGTTCGCGTACGTTTCGTTATGCCGTATCAGGTGGAAAATCGGGAGGAGAAAGGCCGCTGTTTTGCCGGTACCGGTTTGCGATTGCACCGCCACATCGCGTCCCGAGAGGATGTGGGGAATCGCCTTTTCCTGTACTTCGGTGCACTCTTCGAAACCGGCCGCGTCCACGCCGGCAAGGATCTCGTCATCGAGTGCGAGTTCGTGAAATCTCATATCGCGCCAAGGTACTAGAATGGAGGCCGTTACGCAACGCGCGGGCCAACCGACTCGCGTTCCACCGTGCGGACGGGCAGGACCACGTGGTGATCCACCTCTTCGCCCTCGATAAGCCCCATGAGGAGTTCCGCAGCCCGCCGACCCTTTTCGACGCCGGGCTGTGCGATGGTAGTCAGGCGCGGCGACACGAGTACCGCTTCGGGGATGTTGTCAAACCCGATAACGGATACGTCCCGCGGTGCCGACAGCCCCGCCGTTTCGATCTGTTGCAGAACACCGATGGCGATCACGTCACTCATCGCAACGACGGCCGATGGAGGCGGTGAACTCTCCAGGAGCGCCTCCATCGTCTCGCGCCCGCCGGAGAGGGACGGTTCACTTTCGACGAAGCGGACGCGGGGCGATTCCGCCAGCCCCGCTTCGGCGAGGGCGTCGTTGTAGCCGGCCAGACGCTGGTTTTTCACGTGGGAGGTGGCCAGACGCGGGTCTTCGACAAAGGAGATGATCGCCACGTCGCGATGGCCGGCGTTGAGGATCGTTCGCATCCCATCGGCGGCTCCGCCGCGATCGTCGATTCCGACGACGGGAAATCCCCCACCGTCGCGCCCGTCGATCGTGACAAATGGAAGATGACGTTTGCGGATGAGTTCTACCGACTCCATACCCGGTTCGAGGCCCAGCGTGATCAACCCGTCCACGGCGGCGTTTCGGACACCGTCCAGGATCGATTCACGGACGGGGGGAATGACCGTCAGTGAATGGGCCGCGCGCTCGCAGACCTCGCCGATGCCCTGGATGATCTGCGACAGGTGCGGATTGAGAAACGCCAGCGGAATGACCTGCGGAAGCAAGAGTCCGATCGTACCGTGGCGACGGAGGCTCAGATTTCGCGCCACGGGATCGGGGATGTACCCCAGTTCAGAGGCGATTGAAAGGATTTTCTCCCGCGCCTTGTCGCTGATGCGCCCCGGATCGTTAAAGGCGAAGGAGACGCTCGTCTTTGAGTATCCCGAGATTCGGGCGATGTCGTTGATCGTTATACGGCCCACGGTCCTACTTGATTGATCCTGCAACCATTCCCTTGACGATACGCTTTTGCGCCACAAAAAAGAAGATAAGAACGGGGATCATCGCCATGAGAATCGCCGTGAGGATCAGGTCCCACTGTTTGACGTAGGCCCCGGCAAAGTTGGCTACGGCCAGCGGCAGGGTCTGTATCCGGTTCCCCTTACCCAGAACGAGCAGGGGCAGTAGGAAGTCGTTCCAGATCCAGATCCCGTGGAGGATCCCGATCGTCGCGTGAACCGGCGTCAACAGCGGAAAGATGATCCGGAAGAAAACCCCGGGCAACCGGCTGCCGTCGATGATGGCCGCCTCTTCAAGTTCCAGGGGTATGCTCTTGATAAACCCGTGGTACATAAAGACGGAGAGGGAGAGTCCAAACCCCAGGTAGGCCACGATAATCCCCAGATAAGTGCGAAGCAGCCGGATCCCGGTCACCGTAAAAATCGCCCGGAACCACGACACCAGGGGAAACATGACGATCTGAAAGGGGATAACCATGGCGGCCACGAAGAGCAGGAAGATGAACTGCGAGGCACGCGTCTTTGTCCGTACCAGGACCCATCCGGCCATGGCCGGAAAGATCGTAACCACCGCGAGCGAGAAAACGGTGATAACCAGGGACGATACAAAGGAGGACGAGTAGCGGACGTTGCTGCTCGTCCAGATCGTGGCCATGTTGGTGAAGAGTTGGCCCCAGTGCTCGGGAAGACGCATGGGATACTGGGTCACGCTGAAGGCATCCTTAGCGGAGTTTATGAAGACGATCACAAAGGGGTAGAGGAAGAACACCAGCAACGCGACCATGATCGCTTCAAACAGATAGAGCCTGTACTTCTTCATGCTACATCTCCAGCTCTTTGCGCTTGTTGATGGTTACCTGCACGACCGAGAAAACCACCAGTACGATGAAGAAGATGACCGCCCGCGCCTGGCCGGCGGCAAGATCGTTGCCGGTAAAGGCGGTCTGGTAGATGTTCATTGCAAGTAGCTGGGACCCGAAGATCGGCTTGCCCATAAACGTGGTTGCCGGGCCGCCGGAGGTGAGCGCGAAGTTGACGTCGAACTGTTTGAACGACGTGACGAGCGTCAGGAACATCGTAATGGTGAACGCCTGGGCGATCATCGGTACGGTAATGCTCCGGAATTTCTGCCACTCCGACGCTCCGTCGATCCTGGAAGCCTCGTACAGTTCCTCGGGAACGCCCTCGATAGCCGCCACGTAGATCATCATGATGTAGCCGGCGTATTGCCACGTTCCCACGATGACGATGGCGAATATCGCCGTTGGTACGCGCCCCAGGAGCAGGCGCTCCGGATCGGCCAGGAACGAGAGGAACCCGATGCTCTCGCCCACAGACAGCACTGCCACGTTGAAGATGAACTGCCACAGGTATCCGAGGACGAGACCTCCGATGAGGTACGGGATAAAGAAGCCCATGCGGTAGACGTTTCGCAGGCGTAGCCGACTCGTTACCACCAAAGAGAGTGCGATCGCAAGCACGTTGATCAGTGCCACGTTCACGATCGTGTAGATCGTGGTGACGATAAAGGAGTAGATGAAGCCCGGATCCTGGAAGGTGCGGGCGAAGTTGGCGAGGCCCACGAAGGTGAGCCCCTGTCCGGCCCTCGCGGTGGCGTTCCAGTCGGTGAGTGAATAGTACGCCCCCACGAAAAACGGCACGACGATAACGAGCGCAAACGCCACGAGTACCGGCGTCAGGAACAACCAGAATGTCGCGCTGTTCCGTTGATAGTGGTTCATGTTTGGTCCCGGGTGTATCCCCTAATGTAGTATGGAGAGAATCGGGTGCCGCCGCGCTGCGCCGGCACCCGAACCGCGTGTCTATTCGACGCGAACCGGTTAGAGGCTCCCGAACGCCTCGGTGAGGAGCGCCATGAACCGTGCCTTGTCGATCTGGCCGGTGGCGAACTGGTTGTAAATGGGGGCCAGGGTGCCGTCACGGAACTCGCCACTGAAGTAATACTGACTCCAGGAGTACACCTTGCCCTGGGCGGCCCACTCCTGGACGGAGCGCGAGAGTTGGCCCGCCGGGTTGAGGCTCACGTTGGCAAAGGCCGGGATCATGCCCGCTTCGTTCACCATGTAGTTCTGTCCAGCCTCAGTTTCCACCAGATCACGAAGGTACTGCTTGGCGGCAGCGATGTTGTCGGACTCGGCGTTGATCACGTAGAAGGACGGCGCCGCCACGAAGATCCCGTCGGTATCACTGTGGAGAGCGCCGTGGGGCGCAAAGGCCATATCGAAGCCGGCGTTGGCGGCGGCCATGTTGGGATCGGTCCAGTTCCCCTGGTGGAGGAACGCGGCCTTACCGGTGGCAAAGGCGCCAACCTGGGCGTCGTAGTTGCCCGTAGTGAGGACCGTCGGGTCGGCGTACGTGAAGAGGAGTTCAACCCAGTCGGCATACTCCGACAGGCGCCGCTGGTCCACGTTGCCCGCGAGGAGATCGTTCACTACCGAGAGATCGCCGTAGGGCAGACCCGCCGAAAGCAGAGAGTTGAAGTTGTGGTGCGCCGTGACCCAGCCCATTTCGGCGGAGGCGGCCATGGAAACGACCGAGTCGAGACCGAGTTGACCCTTCATCGCGTCAATCTTCGCAAAGGCATCCACGTAGGCGTCGTAGTTCACGAGCGAAGCGGGATCAACGCCGGCGGCCTTGAGAACGTCCGCGTTGTACGCCATGCCCCAACCTTCGACCGCAACGGGCATGCCGTAGACCTTACCGTCCACGGTGAAAGCCACCGCGGTTTCGTCGACCCAGGGCTCGTCGGAGAGATCCAGGATCAGGCTCTCCCATTCCTTGTATGACTCGATCCCGTCGATCGTGAAGATGTCGGGCATCTCACCGGCAGCGTAGTCGGCACGCAACTGCTGCCCCATGTCGGCGCCGGAGCCTCCTCCAACGGACTTGATGGTGATATCGACACCGCTGGACTCGGACCAGATAGCACCGTACTCCTGCAGCATCGCGTCGATCTCGGGCTTGTTCTGCATCAGGGTGATGCCGCCTCCTTCCGGAGCGCCGGACGCGAAAGCGGTACCCGCGAACACCGCAAGGACGAGAACGAAAACAATCAGACGTTTCATAGACAACTCCTTTTGTATAAACCGATTTAGTAAACCGGTTTTTTAATACGTCAGTGTAACCCCGGCGGAAGCCGCTGTCAAGGATTATTCGCGGACGAACAGCAGTTCTCATCGCAGGTGATGACATGACCAGGGCACGAAGAACAAAACGCTTGGCTTCGCTGCGCTGCAGAGACGCGTTTTGTTCTTCTTTCCTGGCGCGACCGGTGATATTCACGTCCGATCGGCCACCTGATCTCCGCGATGAGAACTGCTTGTCGGTTGACAGAGACAACGTCGTCGGAGGGCTCGTCGCCCTCCGTCTGTACCGGGAATTACTCGCGGACCATGGCCATGGAAACGGCGTCCTGGTAGGCGCCGTCGCGATAGAAATAGTCACGATGGCGCCCTTCGTGCCGGAAGCCGAGTTGTTCGTAGACGCGAATGGCGTGGTCGTTGTCGGCGAAGACCTCGAGTTCCACTCGGTGAAGATTGAGACGGGAGAAGGCGAAATCGACGAGAAGCCGAATCGCCTCGGTTCCGAAACCCTTGCCGCGGTTCGCGCGCTCCGGGATGATCACTCCGAAATCGGCGCGTCCCGCCACACGGTCTTTGATCCGAAGGTCGATCTGCCCCAGGTAGGATTCATCTTCCACACGAGCGATAATGAAGTGGTACATGTCCCGGTTGGACCGTTGCAATACCGATTCGAGAAAGGCCCGCGTCATCTCTTCCGTGTGGGGCGGATCGAATATCCCCGTGAGGTGGCGGGACGCCTCGGCATCGGTCACCCAGGCGCGGAGCGAAGCAAAATCGTCGGAACGATACTCACGAAGGACGACGCGGTCGCCCACCAGGCGAGGCATTGTCTACACCTGGACGTCCCGGTCGTAGTCGATCGAGTCGTACCCGAATCCGTGGAGATGGAGGAAATCGCGCTGGAATCCCTCCACGTCCGCCACTTCGAGCAGGTTCTCCGCTGTGACCGAGTTCCAGGCGCGGGCGACTTCGTCCTGAACGGCGAGGTCCATCTCCCAGTCATCGATACGAATGCGTCCCTCCTCGTCGACAGAGGGGGCGCCGTCCGTATAGAGGCGGTCGCGGAAAAGACGGTAGATCTGCTCTATCGTGCCCTCGTGGGTGCCACGGGCCTTCATTACGCGATAGAGGATTGCCATGTAGAGGGGAACGGCGGGGATCACGGCACTGGCCCGGGTAACGAGCGCTTTGTTCACGGAGACGTAGGCGCGGCCGTTCACCGAAGAGAGCGCCTTGGTCAGTGTGTGGGCCGTCGCTTCGAGGTGCTCCTTGGCGCGACCGATGGTACCGTCGCGGTACAGGGCAAAGGTAATCTCCGGACCGATGTACGAATAGGCGACGGTCACGGCACCGTCCGCAAGAACGCCCGCCGCCGCGAGTTGATCCGTCCAGAGTTGCCAGTCCTCGCCGCCCATGACCTTGATCGTGTTGGCGATCTCTTCGTCGGTGGCGGGATCCACGGAAGCCTCCGTGAGTACGCCCGTCTTGCCGTCCAGCGTGACCGAGGAGTAGGTCCGGCCGATCGGCTTGAGAACGGAGGAGTAGCGTTCGCCCGTGTCGGGATCGATCCTGAGGGGTGACGCCAGGCTGTAAATCACGAGATCCACGGTGCCGAACATCTCACGGATCGCGTCGATCGCCTCTTTTTTTATTTCGTGGGAAAAGGCGTCCCCGAGAATCGTACGGTGTCGCTGGGCGCCACCGATCGTTTCCGCCACGGCTGTAAAGGCGCGGTCGTTGTACCAGCCGACGGTAGCGGTCCTGCTGCCCTTGGCCGGTGATTCGAAGGCAACTCCGAGCGTTCCCGAACCCGATCCAAAGGCGGAAACGATGCGGGTCGCGAGGCCGTATCCGGCGGACGAACCGATGATCAGCGCATTTTTCGGGCCGGGGAGACTCCCGTGATCGCGCACGTAGGCGATCTGTTCCTGCACGTGCAGTTCACATCCAAGGGGGTGGGCGTTCATGCACACGTTGTTCCGGATCATCGGCTTGACTACCATCGTTTCCTCCTGAGCAGGAGCGTAGCGAATTGGGACCCCTTCCGCAATAGTTTTATCGGTCGCCGGCCGAAATAAACCGTATTGCCTCTCGCAACCGCCCCCGCGTATGGTCGTTCCATGGCGTATGCCCGCAACCTCCGTGCGCTTTCGTGGTACCTCGCCCGGTGGAGCGTATCGTCGATTATCGCCGGCACCGCTCTGACCTTTCTGCCGTCGCCCTTCTGGCGCGGCTTTGCCGTGCAGGCTCTCCTCTGCGGTGCGATCTGCCTGGTGCTTGCCCTGTGGGGGCTGATGCGGGCCGGCCGGTTCGCGGCGGCCCTTCCGGACGAGGAACGTGACGTCCGCCACACGCTCCGGCTGCGAACGCTTCTGATCGTCAGCACCCGAATCGATGTGCTCTACCTGCTCGCGGGCATCACGGTGGCCGTTCTCTTCCGGGGAACGCCCTTTCTAATGGGTACGGGAATCGGGATCATCCCGCAAGCGCTGTTTCTGCTCTACTTCGACGCTTCCGGGGCACGGCAACTCCCCGCCGAGGCGCCCCCGTGGTATCATCGCGCACCATGAAGGTACAGGTACGCACCTGGGAAGAGCTGGACTCCACCGAACGCGCGGTGGTATTGGCTCGCGCGCAGAGTGACATCGCCAAGGTACTTCCCGCGGTGGAAACGGTCTGTCGAGCCGTCCGGGACGAAGGCGACGCGGCATTGCGCCGGTTCACCCGCGATTTCGACGGTATCGACCTCGGGGACCGACCATTGGTCGTTCCCGCCGAAGAGATCGAAGCCGCCGGTGATCGCCTATCGGAGGCGGTTCGCGCCGCCCTGGAGTACGCGGTCGAGAATATTCGACGTTTTCACTCCTCTCAGACCGGCGAAACAAACGCCGTTGTGGAGGTACGAGAGGGGCTCCTCGCCTGGGAAAAAACCACCCCCATCGAAAGCGCGGGGCTCTACGTTCCCCGCGGACGCGGAAGCTTCCCTTCAATGCTCTATATGCTCGCCGTTCCGGCGCGTCTCGCCGGTGTCCCGCGGATCACGGTGACAACACCGCCCGATCCGGACGGTCCGGTGGACCCCGCGGTTCTATACGCCGCCCGTCTCTGCGGCGTACACGCCGTGGTTCGCGTGGGCGGTGCCCAGGCGGTTGCCGCACTGGCCTACGGCACCGAGTCGGTGACGGCGGTACGCAAGGTTGTTGGACCCGGAAGTGCCTACGTTGCAGCCGCTAAACGGATCGTCGCGGACCGGGTGGACACGGGCCTCCCGGCGGGCCCCTCGGAATCGATCGTACTGGCCGACGAATCGGCAGACCCCCGCGTTGTGGCTCTGGACCTCATGATCGAAGCGGAACACGGAAGCGACTCGTCCGCTATTCTGGCCACGGCATCGCCGAAACTGGGGGGCGCTGTGGCGCGTCACGTTGAAGCTCTCCGGCAGGACGTGCCGGAACCGCGCCGGACCTTTCTCCGCGACGTCTTCGAGGGGTACGGCGGTGTCCTCCTCTTTCAGGACGAAACCGCAGCGCTCGACTTTGTCAACGAGTTTGCGCCGGAGCACCTCCTCCTCCACACGCGTGAACCCCGGGCAACGCTCGAGCACATAACCAACGCCGGGGAGATCCTGCTCGGGCCGCACTCCGCGTTCAGCCTCGCCAACTACGCCGCCGGTGCAAACGCCGTGCTCCCCACCGGCGGCTGGGCGCGTACCTATTCGCCGGTATCCGTTCACGATTTTCAGAAACGGTCGTCGGTGGTCGAGATCTCGCAAAGCGCCTACGCCGCCATGCGCGATCACGTGATTGCCCTGGCCGACCACGAGGGTTTCTTCACCCACGCCGCGGCACTCAGGAAACGGGACACATGAAAGACGCCGACGCCCTCTTCGCATTCTTCGAGGCTCAGACCAACTTGGAGCGGAATCCCGGCAAGACGCGATTCTACCGGATTGAACGGATGCAGGTGCTCATAGGGGAGTTGGGCCATCCCATGTCCGCCATCCCGACGATCCACATAGCCGGAAGCAAGGGAAAAGGGTCAACCGCCGCGTTTATCGCCGCGTTTTTGCGTGCCAATGGCTCCCGCGTCGGGGTGTACACCTCGCCGCACATGCTTGATTACCGGGAACGCATACGCGTGTACGATGGGGACGCGCAGATGGACCTGGAGGAGAGTTACCTCCGCTGCGGTTCGCGGCTGCGGCGGATTGTGGAGCAGCGGGTCGCCGCGGGGGCCGGCGACGAGGAGGTGCCGACGACCTTCGAACTTCTCACGGCCTTGGCCTTCCTGGTGTTCGAGGACCAGCGATGCGATGCCGTTGTGCTCGAAACGGGCCTGGGGGGAAGGCTCGATGCCACGAATGTGTGTACGCCGATTCTGACGGTGATTACTTCTATTGAACGGGAACACACCGACTACCTCGGAGAATCGCTCACCGGGATCGCCCGCGAGAAGGCCGGCATAGCCAAGCGCGGCGTACCGATGCTGGTAGCCCCCCAGAAGCCTGACGTACAGGAGGCGATCGTCGAAACCGCCGGGAATCGCGGCGCATGGGTCGTTCCCTTTGCTTCGCTGGTGGTGATGGAGGACGAACCCGCGGCCGAGCGCGCATCGGAGGATGGGGCATTCCTTCGAACGCGGGTTCGCTTTGACCTGCGGCACCCCGCCGGCACGGTCCCGGTGGATGTAACCCTCCCCGTGGTAGGCCGGCTGCAGCGCGTCAACCTGGCCCTGGCCACGGCCGCGTTTTACCACTCGGCAATGGCGCCGTACCGGAATGAGGCTACCGCCGACGCGGGCCAAACCACCGGGCGGGTGGCACAAATGGTCGACCTATCGGGCCGCGGTGAGATCCGTTCCTTTGCCGGCCGGTGGTGGGTGTTGGACGGGGCGCACACGCCGGTGAGCGTGGGCCAGCTCGTACGATCGCTTCGTGAAGCGGGGATCGATACGATCGACCTGATCTTCGGTGCGGTCCGGGGAAAGGACATTGCCGCGATGGTCGCGCACCTCGTCCCAATTTCAAGAAGCGTTACGGTCACGCGGGCGGGGACGTTCAAACCGGGAGATCCGGCGAGCGTGGCGGCGTCCTTTGAGCGGGCCGGTGTGCCGGCAACGCTCGAACCGGACCCTGCGGCGGCGATCGCGGCGGTCAAGAGCGTTGGGAGCGCCGGATCCGGGCTGCCGATCGTTGTTACCGGATCGTTCTACCTGGTCGCAGAGGTTTCCGCGCTTATGGTAGGCTAAAGAGACCATGAGTACGTTTTCGGTCACGGTCGGTGACATCACGCAGGAGAGAGTCAGCGCCATCGTCAACGCGGCCAATTCGACTCTCCTGGGCGGGGGCGGCGTGGACGGCGCGATTCACCGGGCCGGGGGACCGGCGATCCTCGCGGAGTGCCGAAAGCTGCGGGAAACTACACTGCCGGGCGGGCTCCCGCCGGGTGAGGCGGTGGTCACAACCGGCGGTAACCTGTACGCCCACTACGTAATCCATACGGTAGGTCCGATCTGGCACGGCGGGAACGGCGGAGAAGAAGAGACGCTCGTGGCGGCCGTGGCAAATTCGCTCACCCTGGCGGCGGCGCGGGCGGAGGCGGACCCGCCCATTTCTTCGATAGCGTTCCCGGCGATCTCAACCGGCGTCTACGGCTACCCGAAAGAGGCCGCCTACCGCGTCATCTACCGCACCATTCGCGCCTGGTGCGACCAACGAAGGGATCCCGCGGAAATACGACTGGTTCTCTTCAGCGACGAAGACTTGGCGCTCTTCACGGATGTGACCGGCGTTTCCCCGTAGATGTCACTCAATTGGCGGGAAATAGATCTCGTCCTCAGTGAACTCCCCCTGGAAGGGGCCACCATCCAGCGCATCGTCCAGAACCCGGTGCGGACCTTTCGCTTTTTGTTGTACCGACCGGGCCGGCGCTTCGGCCTGCACCTGTGCCTGGAGAACCCCTTTGTCCGGATCCACGGTCTCTCTCAGTATCGCAAAACGCCCCGGAGCCACCAGCGTTTCGAAACACTGCTGCACGCGCGCATCAACGGCGGACGAATCACCTCGGTCGAACACGTTAACAGCGACCGGATCGTCCGGTTCCGGGTGGTGAGAGACGGTCTCGAACTGCGCCTCTACGGGCGTCTCTGGGGAAGCCACGCCAATCTGATCCTCACCGACGATTCGGACGTGATCGTGGACGCCGCGTTCAGAAAGCCGCGGCAGGGGATCGTATCCGGTGAGGTTTTTTCGATTGCCGGTCCCGACAAACCACCGCGGGACGCGGCGGTCCGGCCCTGGGAGGGGGAGTCCTTCTCCCACGCGATCGAAGCGGAGTACGCGGAACGGGAAGAACAGGCCCTTGCAGGCCGCCTGCGGCGGAAGCTGCACCAGCGCCTCATGCGGAACAAGGGACGCCTCCTGGCCCGGCTGGCGGAAATCGAGAAGGGCCTTGGCGGGAGCGAGCGGGGTGACCTCCTGCAGCACGAAGCGGAGTTGATCCTTGCCAACCTGCACGCCATCCCGTCCGGTTCTACTGAGGTTACAATCGTGGACTACAGGAACGGGGAGGAGCGTACGATACGCATGGACCCGCGCCGTTCGCCGCGGGAACAGGCCCAGCGCCTTTTTGACCGCGCCAAGCGGGCCCGTGCAACCGGTACAGCCCTCGCGGAAAGTGTGCGGAACGTCAGGCGCAGGATAGAGGCGATTGACTCTGAGCTGGAATCTCTCGACGCCCTCTCCGTCGAGGCGTTGACGGAGATGAACACCGTCGTGCGGGACGAGGCGAAACAACGGCGGACGGCGGAGGCAACCGAACCGGGTCTGCGTTTTTCATCCGCCGGACACGAGATCATCGTTGGCCGCAACGCCCGCGAAAACGACCAACTCCTGCGTCGTGCGGTCCGCGGAAACGACTGGTGGCTCCACACCCGTGACGTTGCCGGTGGGTACGTCTTTGTCAAAATCCAGAAGGGAAAGTCCGTTCCATTGGAGGTCCTCCTGGACGCCGGCAACCTGGCGGTCTATTTCAGCCGCGCCCGAGCCGCGGGGAAGGCGGACCTCTACTACACCCAGGTCAAACACCTCCGCCGCGCCCGGAGCGGCCCTTTGGGTCTGGTCCTCCCAACGCAGGAGAAGAACCTCCACGTGGAACTCGACAAAAACCGTCTCGAGCGCCTCGGGATCAGCGAGGAAACGATCTGATCCAATCACTTGCGGTTGCCCGGCGAACCGGCGAGTAGTACTCTCACCTGCAATGGAGCGCCTCAACGCCTATCAAATCCGCGACGACGAACGTGGAACCACGGGAATCATTACCGATATCGAAACGGGCGGGTTCACCGCCAAGGGCGTGGCCGCGGTCCGGGATCGGACGGCCACAATCGTTACCGGCGAGGGAATCGCCGAGTACCGTTTCTCCGAGATCCGCGCCTTTGAGGAACACCTCTGCCTCATGGGAACGCCAATCGAGGTAACGCCGCTCTCGGGTGTTGTCGAAGCGATGGGTGGAGCGTGGCAGGAGGGGGTACCGCTCATCCTCAGGCTCATCGCGTCCGCGGTCAACCGCGGAGTCCAACTCCCGGACGAACCGTCACGGCTCTACCTCGACGCGTCGCAGCACCTCATTGTCCTTTCCCCGGAGTTGCAGGCGGCACTCCTCTACCGGCCGGATCCGGGTGATCGGCGCTCCTGGAGGGAACGGGCCGTTGAAATGGCGATTCGCCTAACGTATCGCGTTATCACCGGCACCGCGCCGCCTGAGGCCGAGGACGATCTTCCCCCGCCGGTACACGCCCTCATGCCGACGCTTGGATTCGAGGCGGCGTCGCTGATCGACGGTGTGCTTGCCGGAACGCTTCCAGCGTCGGCGGAAACGCTCACCGAACTCGAGAGCGTGCTTACAGATCACTCACGGGCATTCGCCGATACCGACGGAATGGACGACCGGCAAAGCGCCGCCCGGGAGGCTCATCAACGTCGCCTCGCACGGCATCGACGACGGCTCCATTTCAAACGGAACCGCGGTCGATACATTGTGGGGGCGCTGCTCTGCATCGGTGTCCTCTACGCCGCGTTCTCCCTCATCCGGCAGGCACTGGAACCGCCGCCGACGGCGGGACTCGAAGCGCGGCAGGTCGTAGAGGCGTACTACCGTGCGTGGAACAACCTGGACCACGAGACGATGACCGCCTTCACGGAACGACGGGTAGGGCGCAATCGCCTCCGGGAGGTGACCCACCTCTTTGTCGTGGCCCGTGTCCGCCAGGCGTACGAACGGCGGGTGACGGTGGCGCGGCCGGAGGAATGGCTTGAAGCCGGCGAACCGGCGGACGTTATGCCCTATGGATTGACGGAAATCACCATCGCCGAGACGTCGCGCTCCGATGAGGAAGTGCGCTTCTCCGTTTCGTACCGATTCTGGAACAACGTTGTCGAAGATGACCGCCCTCGGGTGATAACCCTGGACCGCGAAGAGACGGTGGTGCTACGCCGAATGGAAGATGCGTGGACTATCTCTGAGTTTGTAGAGGCGACGGCCCCTTAGGGGGCGTCGCTTGCAAAGAGACTGATCAGGTACGAAATCAGTCCCGAAGAGATCATCACGGAGCCGCTCATGGCGAGACCGGTTCCCACTCCACCGGCGTTCACGTCGTCAACCGATCGTACGTCGTCGATGAAATAGGCGGTGGCGACGCCGGCGCCTCCCAGGACGAGACCGAGACCGGTCATCCAGTGGCCGGCGACGCGCGCGCGGTCGCGCATCGTGAGCGGTCCGGTGGGCGCTACGATCCTGCGCACCCGATCTTCCGGGAGGGGACCGGCCATCTGCACCTCGTCGGGGTCACGTTCCGGTTCATCCGGTTCGTCCACCACCGTCTCCGACGCCACAAAGGCATTGCCGCTGCCGAGAAGCCCTGCCCGCCGCATACGCTGCAATTCTTCGAACTGGCGACGTTCCTCGCTGAGAATACGAACCTGTTCCTTGATTCCGGGAAAACGCTCTTCCACCGCCTCGGGATCTACCGCCTCTTCCTTGAAGTTCTTCTCCGTCCAGAACTCCTGGATCTCGTCTTCTATCGTTCGCGTCTGAAAGGAGACCTTCCTGGGGCGCGGTTCCGGCGCGGGCTCGGCCGTGGCATCGGCGGGTTCCCCTTCTCCTTCGGCAACAAGCTCGTCCGCTTCCTCGAGCATCTCCGTGGGCACCTCGGTAATCACGTTGACCATCTCGTTCGCGGAGATAAAAACGCTCTCCTCCTGGGTGCCGGCCGTTTCCGCAACGGCCTCTCCCGTCTCGCCCGGGGTCTCGTCAAGGGACGGCTCCGTAACGTTCTCCTTCACCTCGACCTCGCCCTCGAAACAGTAGACCTTGGTTTCGATTTCACTGGTGATGCTTTCACGGTTCACGACCAGGTCATACCCGAAATCGGTTCCACGGACGCCGGCAACGGCACCCTGACCGCGGATTTCGAAGGGATCGTTGGAAGAGAGCCGTTCCACCCGTGCCCGGAGGCGGCCGTACCGCATATCGAAGACTCCGCCGCCGGAGCCGCCTATCTGTTCGATTTCGAAGGTGGTGTTCTCGGCAACCTTGATCACCGTACGGGAGGGCATGACCTGGATTTCGACAAACGTATCCGCGTCGGTCTGCACAAGATCCCCGGCCAGGAGCGGCATACCGATCACGGTGTCGGCAACGACGTCGTAGGTGGTTAGCTCACCGTTCCGGTAGATCGACATGTCGAATCCTTCGGCGTAAATGACAAAGGCAAACGACTCGTCCTGTGCGGCCAGACTTTGCAGCGCCATGAGCGCAAGGAGACCAAGAGCCACGCGTTTCATGTACTCTAGTGTATCGCCCCGGGCGGTGATTCACAACAACGCGGCTTGCATCCGAGCACTTCTCATTGAAGAGCACAACGCCGGGCTTCGCCGCGGATACGCGTTTTGCATAGGGAGAATTGCCGGGTTCCGTCATCCGAGGAAGGTGTAGACCGTCATCAGGACGGTAATTACGGTAAATCCGATACCGATCGTCCACTGCAGCGTGGCAAAGCGCTTGTCCACATAGTGGATGAGATCGTCGAAGCGCTTATCGATTTGTTCGAAACGTTTATCGATCTGGTCGAAACGCTTGTCAACGTAGTGAATGAGTTCGTCGAACCGTTTGTCCATCTGTTCGAACCGCTTGTCGATTTGGTGGATCAACTCTTCAAAACGGCGATCGAACTGTTCCATCCGTTCTTCGACCCGGGACAGGCGCTCGGCGATGTCCCGCTGGCTCCGGTAGAACTCCGGCGGCAGTTGCACCATGGGGACGCTTTGCCGTCCGGGGCCGCCGCCCTCCGAGGTTGCCGCGCCCTCCGGCGCTACGGTGCCTTCAGGCCCCGCCGGGTCCGCAGTGTGCACCGCGCCCAAGCGCTCGGCCACCGCGTCTACGATCTTCTGGAGTTGTTCGTTGGACCGTTCCATCACGTTTGATTCCACGGAACAGTATAGCGCGAAACCGCCGGTCGTGCTTTGCCGCGGGCGAGTCCGGTGCAGGAGGTAGCGCCAACTTCACCAAATCCTGCTGCGCCTCCCGGGTAGAGAAGATCTCATTGAACATGCGGTCGTGAAGATGCCGGGGCTCACTACCGCCGTACTCTTGCCGCTTCTTTTTCATGCGTCCTCCTAACTACATAGTTAGGAGAAAGGGGTGGTGGTAATTGGAGCCGCGCGCGTCAGCCGATGAAGTTGTACACCGTCATCAGAACGGTAACCACGGTAAATCCGATCCCGATCGTCCACTGCATCGTGACAAAGCGCCTGTCCACATAGTGGATGAGATCATCGAAGCGCTTGTCCATGTAGCGAATCAGGTCGTCGAAACGTTTGTCCATTTGCTCGAACCGTTTGTCCACATAGTGGATGAGTTCGTCGAAGCGCTTGTCGATCTGGTCAAGGCGTTCATCGTGACGGGCGACGCGTTCGGCGATCTCCCGCTGGCTCCGGTAGAACTCCGGCGGCAATTGCACCATGGGGACGCTTTGCCGCCCGGGAACGCTATCCTCCGGGGGAGCCGCGCCCTCCGGCGCTACGGCGCCTTCAGGCCCCGGGTCCGCGGTGGGCACCGCGCCTAGGCGCTCCGTCACCGCGTCTACGATCTTTTGGAGTTGTTCGTTGGACAGTTCCATCACGTTTGGTTCCACATATGAGTATAGCGCAAGACGGGGTATCGTGCTTCATCGGATGACTGACGTATACACAAAACCGGGCCCCAACGCTATCTGACGAAGTTGTACACGGACACAAGAACCGTGATGAGCGTGAACCCGACGCCGATCGTCCACTGTACCGTTGAAAACCGTTTGTCCATCGCCGCGAAACCCTGTTGCATCAGTTCCCGTTGCGCTTTGAGTTCTTCCTCTACGCGGACGATCCGCTCGGTGAGTTGCAGTTCCCAGTCACGGCGAGACGGCTGCTCTATCTCTTGCAGCCACGCCGCGAGATTGCCGCGAACGAACGTTCCGATTGTCTCCAATGATTCCCGCGAAAGCTCCATTGCACTACTCATGGATGCCCTCCGACCCGGTAAGAACGAAGTGCATCCGCCAATTGCAGTATATCCACAAACGGGCGTTGATTACTAACCGACGAAGTTGTAGAGCGACATCAGAACGGTGATCACGGTGAACCCGATGCCTATCGTCCACTGCACCGTAGAAAAACGTCTGTCGATCTGTGCAAAGCGCCCGTCCACCTGTTCAAACCGTTTGTCGATTTGATGGATGAGATCCTCAAAGCGCTTGTCCATGACCGCGAACCCCTGTTGCATCAGCTCCCGTTGCGCTTTCAGTTCTTCCTCCACGCGAACGATACGCTCGGTGAGTTGGAGTTCCCAGTTACGGCGACCGGATTGGTCGATCTGCTCAAGCCACGTTGGAAGATTGCGTCGCACAAACGATCCAATAGTCTCAAGTGATTCCCGCGAAAGTTCCATTGCGCTACTCATGGGTGCCCTCCCTCACGATAGGGACGGGGGACGCACGTTGATTGAAGTATAGACCACATCGAGCCCCGAACGCTATCCGACGAAGTTGTAGACCGTCATCAGCACGGTAACCACCGTGAACCCGATGCCTATCGTCCACTGCAGTGTGGCAAAGCGCTTATCCATCTGCTCAAACCGCTTGTCTACATAGTGGATGAGATCGTCAAAGCGCTCGTCTATCCGGACAAAGCGTTCCTCGAGACGGGCGACGCGTTCGGCGATCTCCCGTTGGCTCCGGTAGAACTCCGGCGGCAGTTGCACCATGGGTGGACTCGGCCACCCGGGGACGCCGCTCTCCGGGGGGGCCGCGCCCTCCGGCGCTACGGCGCCTTCAAGTGTCGCCGGGTCCGCGGTGCGCACCACGCCCAAGCGCTCCGCCACCGCGTCTACAATCTTCTGTAGCTGTTCGCCGGACAGTTCCATCACGTTTGGGTCCACGGAACAGTATAGCGCGGAAACGAAGATGGTGCTTGGGCGACGACGCGAAGCGGTACCGTTCTTGTCCCGTGATGCACGCCGATCAAGCAAAACCGGCGCCACCACCACGGCGAGACGCGGCGCAAGACCGCAACACGAAGGTGGGCCGTAGCGTAGTGCCGCAGGATACCCAGGTAGCTGTTGACGCCGGATTGGAATTGCCCCCGATCGTCGCACGATGGTTTGCCGGCATCTACAACGCGATTGAACCGTTCCACCGCGGCGACGAAGTTCCCCTTGGTCCGGTTGGCGATGGTGATCCGCCCCGGTTTGATGACGACGCCCAGGTATCGCACACCCCGCCTCGCCGGCTGCAGGTAGATCTTTCGGGGATGAAGGACGAGCCGCAACGCCCGGGCAAGGTAATCTCGAATCACCGGTATTGACGCCTCAAGCATCCCGCGCTCGCGGTGCACGATCACGAAATCGTCGACGTACCTGCCGTATGAACGGAAGCCGAGGGTATGCTTCACGAAGTGATCCAGCGGATTCAAATAGAAGTTGGCAAAGACCTGACTCGTGAGATTCCCGATTGGCAGCCCGCACCCCTCCTTCGCCAAAAAAAGGCTCTTGTCCGGTGGAAGCCCGTTCCAGTCGCCCCTCCGTCCCCGGATAACGCAGTTGCGCGCGGGGTCCGCGTAAATGGTCTGACGGCACAGATCGATAACCAACGCCCGGTCCGGCGCGTGATACCGTTCTCGCAGAAACGCCTTCAGCCGTGAAAAGAGCAACCCCCGGTCGATACTCATGAAAAACCCTTTGATATCGAGCTTCAGTATCCACGCCTCCCGGGCATAGTTGGCCGTCTCGCGGCGAATGAAGCGGTCCACGCGATTGATGCCGAAGTGGGTGCCCCGCCCCACCCTACAGGCGTAACTGTCGTGGATGAACCCCCGTTCAAAGAGATGGTTGATCTTGTTGATAATCAGGTGGTGGACGACGCGGTCGCGGAAGTCGGCGGCGAATATCTCCCGCTTAACCGGTTTGGTAACGATAAACGCCAACGACCTTCCCGGCCGGTAGATGCCGTCGTTGATCTCCCGCCACAACGCGACGAGATTCTCCTCATAGTTGACCTCAAAGGCGACGGCGTTGGCGGTGCGGCGCTTATTTTTTCGGCAACTGAAGTAGGCCGCAAAGACCTCTTCCAGTGGTACCGACGGCGGCGGAAACAATTCCAGCTGAGCGGTACTCATCAGTCAGGTGTGGGAGCCGGACCGCATACGACAAAGACGTGCAAGGCCGGGCTCGCCACCAAAGTGATGACGGCCCGTTCCCCACACCGGCTCAAGGATAAAACCCCGGACAGCCCGAACCCGTTTGTTGTTGTTCTTGTTGTTGTTCCGGTTGCCATTGTTGAAGTTCTGGTTCCACGCGTTGTTAGAACTGTTCTCCGAAGAACTCCAATAGTTGTTTGACGCAAAACCTCCAACCGTTTTCCGCGGAGACGTGGTGACGAACGGAAGCGCCCGCTTCCGCCGTGCTCGCATACCGCCGGCGTGGATTCCCGCGCCGGCGGTCCCCCCGCCGCTTTTATCCTAAACTCGCATAAGGCGCGTACCGCAGGAACGAGGAACGCGCCGACATCGCTCTGTTCGGTCGTGACCGAACAGATTCAGGCAATTTCGGGTTGGCATTCCGCCACCCGGTAATCTGCTTCCCGATTCCCTCCATGAGCGCCGCCACCTGCGCCTGTTTCTTGAGTGAGAGAATCCTGAGGTCCGTACAGAGCCGAACTTCCAGCTTCAAGATCTCGAAGTCGTCAAGAAACTGCTCCAGGTGTTCCCGCTTCTCCTTCGTTTTGTTGGCTCCGGATGCATGGCCGAGCAGGTGCGTCAGCACCGACCAGGCCTATAGATGCTGCGCACCAACACCAGCCCGTCCCGCTTCATATCCTGGCCCAACGTGTACTTGTACTCCCGGGGAAAGTCTTTCGTCAGCTCGAAAATCTTGAGGATGAGGCGGTAGGTGTCCTGATACACGGGCAGATCGTAGTACAGCGCCAAAACCCCCTCCCAAAAATCGTCCGTCCGGCGGCTATCGCCGCCGGACAAAAATAGTCAAATAGGTAAATAGCTAAAAAGCCCGGCACGCCCGAACTCGTAGGTTGCTGCTCTTGAGGCCGTAGTACTGGGAGCCAAAGTAGAAGTACTGATACCACGCGTTGCTAGAACGGTACTCGGAGGAACTCCAATAGTAGTGTGCCGCAAAACCTCCAATAACTCCTCTATTCTGGTACATCAGGTTCAGCTCATCTTTGCTGGGCAGGAACCAGTCGTTGTAGCCGCCGTAGCTGTATTGGTCACAGAGCCGCGCCGCGTAGTTCCCCGTATAATTGTACGGATCGCTCGTCCCGTACTTGGCGACGATCGCCGTCGTATTGGCCTGTCCCGTGCCGACGGCGGTGCCGGTTCCGCCCACACTCGTTCCGTAGCCTCCCCATACGTGGGTGTAATCTCCGGACACGTCGATGTCACTAGGCGCCGCCTCCAGGTAGCGCCACCCGCCGGAGTAGCTTCCCTTGTCGTAGAAGACGATGCCCCCGGCGGGGCCCGTATCGCCAATCCCATAACTTTTCGTCACCGATGCGATCGAACTATAGGCGCCCTCGGTGCCGCCTGCGGCCACGGCTTTCACCCGCCAGTAGAGTTTGTCGCCGGCCGAAAGCGCCGTGGGCCACGTGTAGGAGCGCACCGGGGCGTTCACCGTTACCGGGGTCGCACTCGGGACTCCCGCCGCCGTTTCCGCGATCTGCACCTCGTAGCGGTCTGCTCCATCCACCGCGTCCCAGCTCAAGGTGGGCGTCGTGTCGGTGGTGCTCGCACCGTCCGCCGGGCTCATGCCGGCCGTGTCCGCAAAGATCGCGGTGGCCGCCTCCGACCACGCGCCCCAGGCGCCGCCCTTTTGGGCGCGGGCGCGCCAGCGGTAGGTGGTGTTCGCGATGAGATTTCCGGTGGGGGCCATGACGTTGGTCGAAAACGAGGCGTCGTCCACAATGGGCGCGGCAAAGGCGCCGTCCCCGGTAGTTGTCACCTGTAGGTGGTACGCGGTAGCGCCGTCCACCTCGCTTGCGGTGAAGATCACCCATTGGGCGCCCCTTTGCGAATTGGACGAGATATCGTCCGCGTTGGAAACGGTCTCGTACCCCTGATAGGCGTCCGCCTCGGGGTCTACCGGGTTGTTCATCCCCTCCACGAACATGTCCGGGCAGCCGGTGAGGATCAGGGCGGCAAGAAGGATCGGTACCGTGCGGATCAGGCCCTTCATCGGTCTGCCTCCGGGGTAAACTCCGTACCGAGGATGGGCTTTTGCGCCGTCTCCGCGGCGAAGCGCGCGCTGAGCGCGTCTATTTGTCGTTCCAGTTCGTTCCGTTGCCGGTTGAGCTGCGCCCGGTTGGGGCCGGCGCTTAGCAGCGCCACGCCGCCCGCATCCAGGAGCGCTCCTGCAACCGCGGTAATGCTGAAGGTGAGGCCCCACCGGGCCGCGTCGGCCCGGTACCCTTCCGCGGTAGCGGTGTGCCGGGCGTCGTCGTAGTTCGCCCGCGCCGCCGTGCCTTGCACGTAGCTGTAGGCGCTCCCTCCGAGGCTGAGCACCCCGGCGCCGATGAGCGACCACCCGGCGATGCGCCGCGTCCGCCCGCGGGCGAGCGACGCTTCCGTGCGGGTGTGCGCCGCCCGGGCCCGGCCCAGTTCCAGGCGCGTACTCATTGGCGGCGCCTCCAGCCGGAGCGCGCTTGTCGCGCCGAGTTCTACCGTAACGCGTTCCGCGGCCGCCACGTAGGGGTCGTTCTCCTCCGCGTACCCGACGGTATACTCCCCGGGCCGCACGGGAACGCTATACCCGCCGTTGTTCGTTGCAAAGCGCGCGGTCTCCCGGGCGTCCCACACCATCCGGCCGTGAGCATCCACCACGATACACGGCCCGTCGTGGCCGTGGAGCCGCACCCGGCCGAGGGTCGGTTGCGTCACCGCGGCGCCGTCCACCCAGACCGTTCCCGTGGCGCCCCGTTCCAGGGCGATCTCAAGGGGTTTCTCGATATACCGGTTACGAATGGTGATTGCATCGGGGAGATCGGAGAGCGGAATGCGCGCGGTGCCGCCCCGCGGGAAATCGCGCGGGTCTCCCACACCCTCCAGGCGCGTCTCCGGTGCCATGGAGGCCACGATGAGGAGGGCTCCGGCGGCGTCACTCCTTCCGCCGCTTACGCGCACCGGCGGGTTGAACCCGGGGCCGATGGGGAGCGCCATGGTCTTCCCGTTCTCAAGCCGGAGCGAGACGCGTCCCAAGTCTGCCCGCCGCGGCACCACGATCAGCGTGTTCCCGTTGCGCGTGTGCACGAGGCGTGTGGAGTCGTCCTCCGGCCGGAAACTCTCCGCCGTGCGCGCCTGGACTTCCACGGCGCCGGCCCATTGTTCCGCGCGGCCCGATTCCGCGTCGGTGTGCACCAGAAACTCCGCACCCCCCGACGATTCGGCGAGCACGGCGTCCCCCTCCAGCAAGTTGACCACGCGCGCCTCGTGCGGTACCACCGCCCACACGTCGGGGTACAGTTCGTACACGCGGTAGGAGAACTCACCGGCAAGACCGCCCGCCCGGTCCGCGCTGAAGACGCGGTAGTACTCCTCCCTGAGCACGGTGCGGTCCCGGGAGGTAATTTCATAGGAGAGCGACGCGGAAAAGGGCGTATCCTCCGCGGTGGAAGTGAGAACGATCGGGAACCGCTTCTCGTAGGGGTTGAAGTCGCGTACCGCCACGCGCGTGGCGCCCGCCGGCAGCACGAAGTCGCGGCCGTTGAGGTCCGCCCGCGCCGTATCGCGTTGGGTGATGAGCGGTTCGAGTTCCGCCGCACGACTCGACTCCAGTTCACGGCGGCGGGCGGTACGCTCGGCCGCCGTCTCTTCGGCGATCGCGGCCCGCAATCCGGCCAGGCGCGCCCCCCACTCCTCCGGCGTCTCCCAGGGGTCTATGGGGTTCTCTTCTTCCAGCGCCGTCCGGCGCCGGTCGTGCAACGCATCGATCTCCGTCAGGGTCCGTTCAGTCATCGTCTGGAAGCGCGAATCGATGTCACGAATCGCGGCGTTGATCTGCGACAGCGTGGTGAAGCGCTCCTGCAATCCGGCGCCGGAGGCCCCGCTCCGGCGAAGCTCTTCCAGTTCCGCCCGCCGCGCCTCCGCTTGGCGCCGGAGCGCCACTTGCTGCGTTGAGAACTCGCGCTGCATCTCCTCGCGCAGGCGTTCGTTGGCCCGCTGCTGCATGAGGGCCGCTTCCGCGGCTTCCGCCAGCTCCGCGAGCTGCTGTGCCTGCAGGCGCTTGGCCGCCTCCTCCGCCCGGGCCCGTTGCTGCTCCGCCTGGAGGCGCTCGCGCTCCCGGGCGTTTCTCGCCGCGGCTATCTCCGCCTCGCGCCGGGCGATCTCCGCTTCGAGGGCCGAGAGGTCCTCCTCGAGTTGTGCCGCCCGCTCCCCCGACCGGGCGATCTGGTCGTCCGGGCGCACCAGGTAGAAGTCGCCGTCGTAGCCGGCGTTGATCCACGGGCGCTGTTCGCCCTTGGTCAGCTCCTGGACCGTGCCGTAGACGCGGCGCATCATGTTGCTCACTTCCAATCCCGGCGTTGTCGCGTGCCGGAGAAAGGCCTCCGTGTACGGACTGTTCCGCCCCCTGCCGTCCGACGCGGTATCTCCGGGGCTGGTGGCAAAGGCGATGAGGCTCCCCCGCCCGCCGCCGCTCACCATGGCCAGGCCGCGCGAACCGGCGGTCCGGCTCCGGAAGAAGGGATTGTCCCGGCACGCGTCCAGTACGACCATGGTGAAGGCGGCGCCGGCGTCGTCCAGGGCGTCCATCACGCGGTCCACGCTTACCGCTTCGTCAAGCAGTTCGTACTCGTTGTTGATGTCCGCCGTAACGGGGATGAGGTAGTTGACGCCCTCGTGCTGCACGCCGTGCCCCGCGTAGAAGAAGAGCGCCGCCTCCGCGCCGGCACCCCTCACGCCGCCGGCAAAGGAGTCGATGGCGCGCTCCAGGTCACCCCGCGAACCGTCGATCACGCGCTGCACGTCGAACCCGAGGTTCTCCAGCGTTGCCGCTACGTCGCGCGCGTCGTTCACGGGGTTTGTCAACGGGGGGACATGATCGTAGGCGCCGTTGCCGATGACCAGAGCGTACCGCGGGGCCGCCCCAAGGCGGGGAACGAACAACGCGGCAACCACCAGCGCATACGCGACCTTCCGGAACGGGGAGAGCCGGTTCCCGGCGCGTTGGTGTGCGGGAGCGATCGTGCAATTACATATTTGGAAATTCATTTCTTTTCCTTCCAATTATTATGGGGTACAGAAACAACAATAGCACCGTTTGGCGCCGGACGCTACACATTCGCTACGATTCGCGGCAGTTGAATACCGGGCGCGGCCCTCCGTCCATCAGTGATGAATTGCAGCTTGCATCCGCCTGTGATACGAACTATTTTGAATCTCATGGAACAAATCCTGGGTGAAATTCGCATCG